>JBKJSW010000187.1:0-2569 GCA_046595765.1 Ahniellaceae bacterium | reverse complement strand
GGCCAGATCGACGAGGTGCGCGGCCTCGTCGCCAACCCGGAGCAGCGCGAGCGTGCACTGGTGCTGCTCGAATCCTTGCGTCACAACCTTTTCCGGATGTGGTCCGACACCTAGTGGGCGCCGACCACCTCGATCGCTTGAAACGCTTCCGCATTCCGCTGCTCGGCACGCGCGGAGTGTGGGCCCAGCTCGAAGCCTCCTGGCAGAAGATCGGATCGGATCATGCCTACCCGGCCCCGGTGCAGTCGCTGCTCGGCCAGGCCGTGGCCGTCACCACGCTGCTCGCCGGCAACCTCAAGTCGCCGGGGCGCCTGTCGCTGCAACTCAAGTCGAGCGGCGGCATGCGCACGCTGTTCGCGGAATGCGATTTCGAAGGGCACGTGCGCGGCATCGCGCGACTGGCGGACCATTTCGCGCCGGAACACGATGTTGATCTGACGCAATTGCCGGACGCCGTCCTCGGCATCACGCTGGAAAGACCCCAGCACGAGCGCTACCAGGGGTTGATCGCGGTCGAACACGCGACGCTCGCGGAAGTGCTCGAAGGCTATTTCGCGCAGTCGGAGCAGTTGCCGACGCGTGTCTGGCTCGCTGCCAACGCGTCCCGCTGCGCGGGATTGCTGCTGCAGCAGGTGGCGGGCGGCGCCGAACCGGTGGACTCGGGTTTCGTGGAGGCGAGTCTGCTGGCATCTACCCTCAAGCATCAGGAATTGCTGCAGCTGCCGCCGGAGACGCTCCTGCACCGGTTGTTCTCCGAGCATGACAAGCACCTCGAGCTCGGCATCCCCGTGGAGTTCGGGTGCTCGTGTTCGCGGGAGCGCGTGGGAAAGATGTTCGAGTCGCTGGGCCGCGACGAGGCATTCGCTTCCCTGCAAGGAGACCAGGCGGAAGTCCGCTGCGAGTTCTGCAACCGCCTGTGGGTCTTCGACCGGATCGACATGACCCGACTGTTCCTGGCGCCCGGCTCGACGGATCCCGCTGACCCCACTGCACACTGACCCGAAATTTCCGTTAAACTTTCGTTCGCCCGCGCTGTCCCAAAGTCAATGCTGGCGAGTGCCACGCGATCCATCTGTCCGGAGCTTCTTCGAGTCCCATGCGCATTTCCCGGCTCCTGCCGCTGCTGTTTGCGATCTCGGTCTTCCAGACCGCGGCGCTGCGTGCGCAGAACGTGGAAGTGAATGGCTGGCGGCCGAGCGACTGGCGCTTAGTCACCGATGCGCAGTCCGGCGCAGAGCCTGATGCACGCGCGGGCCTCATCGCGACTGCCCCCACGCGCGCGTCCACGGCTTGGGTGCGCTGGGGCGTCAACGACTCCACCGCTGCGATCGCGAGCGCCAAAGGCAACCTCTCCTTGCGTGCGTCTGCAGACGGCGTACCCGATGGCTGCGCGCTCACTTCCGGAAATTCGGCAAACGTGCGCGCGTTCAGTGCCGAATGCGTCGCCGCGGCGGCCCTGTCCCGCAGTCGCGCCGCGGAAGCGCGCGCTGGACTGCAGTGGAGCGGGGGTCCGGTGATGCTCACGGCAACCGCCGGACTGGCCAATGCAGTGATCCCATTGGTGGAATCCCTGAACCCGTTGGGCTCGCTCCCGGTCTGGCTGCTCGATGACAGCCTGCGCAATGGGGCAGCACTCGCAGGCAGTGCCGTCGAAGTGCGTTCGCGGGATGTGTCGGTGCGCGGCGACTGGCGGGTGAACTCCTCTGTGTCGGTGCACCTGCTTGGCAGCCGCGGACAGTTGACCGCTGGGACGTCCGTGGCGACGGTCGATGCCGAACGGACCGTACTGGGGTTCGGAATCACCCGCGGGTCGCTGTCCGGTGCCGTCACCGGACAACGCATCGTGCCGTCGTCGCCGCTCCGCGCGAACGAGGGCGTGTCCGCCATCGATCTCGGCGTGTCCTGGCGCACGCCCTGGCAGGGTGAACTTACGGTGGGTGCGCGCGAAGTGTCGCGTGCCGGCGCACCCCTTGCGGATCCGGCCCAGGCCGCGAAGGTACGTGAAGAACGCACGCCGTACGTGCAATATCGGCAGGACCTCTGAGCCCTCCGTGCGTCACGACGCAGGCAGACGGCGCCCATGCGTGCGCACGACGTAAAAAAAAAGTTAAAGCCCTGGGGGCGATTTGGCTTGCAACGAGCCTCTGATTCGTCGCCAACTATTTGAATCGGAAACAGAAACACCCTCTTTTTCCATTTCAATACCAAGGGTTCCCCCTTGGTTAAATTGTTGTTACTATCGGCGGTAGCCAAGGGTTCAGGTGGCCTGTTTTTTTGTCGCTTCCATGGATGGAAGATCGCGGTGCCCTCACGATTCACCCACAAATTACTCTGACGTTGGAGAGTGCAAATGAGTCTAGTCAACAATGAGCTGTCCAAGGCTGTTCGCCTTGCGCTGACGCTCGGTGCCGTGGCCGGTATGGTCGCAAGCACTGCCGCTATCGCGCAGGATGAGCAGGAACTCGACACCATCACCGTCGTCGGTTCGCGCATCAAGCGCGTCGACGTCGAAACCTCGCAGCCGGTGTTCACCCTTGAGAAGGAAGACATCAAGGCAACCGGCCTGACC
>JBKJSW010000084.1:0-9101 GCA_046595765.1 Ahniellaceae bacterium | reverse complement strand
GACGGCGTTGCCCATCGCGGTCCGGTTCCTGGTGCAGGGTCGAACCGGAATCGGGGTGTTCTTCGCCTATCTCGTGGTGATCACGTTCACGGCGATGTGGGGCGGTTGGCGTGCGATCCGCAGCAAGCGCGACCTGCGCGGCTACCTCACGCCGTTCTATCGGTTGCTGGCTTGGCTCAACATCGGCTCGGGCGCGGTCGTCTTCGTCATTGGACTGGTGTTGCCGAGCGTGCTGCTCGCGGTGTTCTGCTGGATCGGAATCTTTGCCGGCATCGGCATGCTGCGCCAGTTGCGCGCTCCGCCCACGGCGCGCAACTGGTGGCTCAAGGAGCATTACAGCGCAATGATCGGTTCGGGTATCGCCACGCACGTTGCGTTTCTAGGTCTCGGACTCAACCGCCTGCTGCAGCCTTTCGACATCGTTCCCCCGCAGGAACTGGCGTGGTTCGCCCCGATCGTGGTTGCCATCGCCGCGCGCATCTATCTCGACCGCAAGCACGCTCCCCGACCTTCGCCGGTGAAGGTCGAGACTCGCCCCAGTCCGCTGCGGGAAGCCACGTTCGAAACCCGGTGACCGCAGCCAACTGGATACGGCAATGCCGAACCCCTTGTTAGCGGAAACATCCTTCTGATGCCTGGGTTGAATGAAACGACCGTATTCGCGTGCATTCCGAGCCCTGCCTTCAGGCAGGGTTACAGCCGTGTGCGGTGGCGGGCGAGGGCGGGGCGTTGCGCTGCCCGACCTGCCGCAACTTCCTGGTCGCGCAACAGGATTGCGTTGAGCAACGCGAGCCGCTGCGCAGGCGTGGAAGCAGCCG
Organism: Ahniellaceae bacterium; assembly: GCA_046595765.1. Classification (GTDB taxonomy): domain Bacteria; phylum Pseudomonadota; class Gammaproteobacteria; order Xanthomonadales; family Ahniellaceae; genus JBBQNY01. Next base: position 8,283 of record JBKJSW010000084.1, on the reverse strand, counting down.
CATGATCGCGTGCGGGATTGCGCGCGATCGCTCGCAGCGATTCAATCGCGACCTGGGTCAGCGGCTCGCTTGAGTTCATCGAATAGAGCCTCGCGACCGAACACCGTGAAGTATGCGCGCACTTCGTCCCAGTTCAGAGACTTGCCGCACGCACGCATGATTTCCAGCATGTCGGACAAATCCTTCAGGCGGCGGGGATCGTCGCTGAATGCCTGGATCTTGAATCCCAGCAGACCCTCTGCCGAGACCACCGGAAGCTCGAGATTGCCATATGCAACGCGGGAAGCACCGTGCAGGAGTCGCCGACCGACTTCTCGATGGGCGTGCAGGAAATCCGCGCGTTCGTTGCCACGAAGGTAGCTCGACACATCTTCGCGCCGATCGATGGCTTTGTAGCCAAGCTCCAGCATAAGGGCGTGCAGCGCCTGCTCGTCGTCGAGGTCGACAAGGAAATCGACGTCGTGCGTAGCGCGCGCATAGCCATGAACATTGACTGCAAGACCACCGATGAGGGCATGTCGCACGCCACGCTCGTCGAAACGCTCGAGCAGTTCGCGCAGTTGCTTGAACAGGTGCGCCGGTTCGTTCAAGAGCGCCCGGCGAGGAGTTCGCGACCGATGAGCATGCGGCGAATCTCGTTGGTGCCGGCGCCGATGGCGTAGAGCTTGGCGTCGCGCAACAGGCGCCCGGTCGAATACTCGTTGATGTAGCCATTGCCGCCGAGCGTCTGGATGGCTTCCAGCGTGACCTGCACCGCTGCATCCGACGCATGCAGCAGGCACGCCGCGGGATCGACGCGCGACGTCTCGCCGCGGTCGTAGGCCTGCGCGACCGCATAGCCGAATGCACGCGCGGACTGCAGCGAGGTGTACATGTCGGCAAGCTTGCCCTGCATCAGTCCGAAGGCGCCGATCGGCTGGTCGAACTGGCGACGCTCGCGCGCGTATGGAAGCGCCACGTCGAGCGCGGCCTGCATCAGTCCGAGCGGACCGCCAGTGAGCACGAGCCGTTCGGTGTTGAGGCCGCTCATGAGCACGCGCACGCCCTCGTTCACTTCACCGAGCACATTGGCGTGCGGGATGGCGCACTCCTCGAACACCAGTTCACACGTGTTGGAGCCGCGCATGCCGAACTTGTCGAGTTTCTGCGCCGTCTTGAACCCGCGCATGCCGCGTTCGACAATGAAGGCGGTGATCGAGTGCGAGCCCGCCGACTTCGGCGCGGTGCGCATGTACACCACCAGCACGTCCGCCTCCGGGCCGTTGGTGATCCACATCTTGCTACCCGTGGCGATCCACTCGTCGCCACGGCGTTCGGCCTTGCACGCCATCGATCCCACCACATCGGAGCCCGCGCCCGGCTCGCTCATTGCCAGGGCGCCCTTCCATTCGCCGCTGCAGAGTTTCGGCAGGTACGTGTTGCGCTGCGCCTCGGTACCGTTGTGAAAGAGGTTTTGCACGCACAGGTTCGAGTGCGCGCCGTAGGAGAGGCCGACCGAACCCGACGCGCGCGAGATTTCCTCCATCGCCACCAGGTGCGCGAGGAATCCGAGCCCCGACCCGCCGAATTCGGCGGGCACGGTCATGCCCAGCAGCCCCATCTCGCCGAGCTTGGGCCAGAGGTCCTGCGGAAACTCGTTGGCGTGATCGATGTCGGCCGCGCGCGGTGCGATTTCCGCGTCGGCGAAGCGCCGCACGGCATCGCGCAGACTGTCGATTTCCTCGCCCAGCGGAAAGGGTTTCATGCAAGGGATTCCGGTGGAATTCAGTGCCCGCGAATGCGGCCCTGGAAACGCGGCGCACTGCCGCCCATGTACGGCAACTTGATCTTGCCGAGTTGCTCGATTCGATCCTCCGCGAGGCGATCCGCCGCACGGTAGGTCGGGATACCCTCGCTCTTCGAGATCTGGAAGATGCGCGTGAGGTTGTGATAGATCGTCCGCATCATGCGCATGGCGCGCTCGCGGTTGTAGCCGTCGATCTCGAGCGACACGTTCATGAGGCCGCCTGCGTTCACCGCGTAGTCCGGTGCGTAGAGGATGCCGCGGCGCTGCACTTCGTCGCCGATCGCGTCATTGGCAAGCTGGTTGTTGGCCGCGCCGCAGATGATCTTGCACTTGAGTCGCGGCAGCGTCTTGTCGTTGACCGTGCCGCCGAGAGCGCACGGCGAGTACACGTCGGCGTCGGTGTCGTAGATTTCGTCGAGCCCGACCGGGATGGCGCCGTACTGCTCTTCCGCGCGCGCGACGAGTTCGGGGTTGATGTCGGTGACATAGACCTTCGCATCCTGCTCGCGCAGCAACTTCACGAATTCCATGCCGACGTGGCCGACGCCCTGCACCGCGTAGGTGTGCGCCGAGACCTCCTCGTGACCAAACTGGAACTGCAGCGCCGCCAGCAGGCCCTGCAGCGTGCCATAGGCGGTGAACGGGGACGGATCTCCCGAGCCGCCATGCACCTGGTGCACGCCGGTGACGTAATCGGTCTCCTTCAGCACGAACTCCATGTCGTTGACGTCGATGCCGACGTCCTCGGCCGTCATGTAGCGGCCACCCAGCGAATTGACGAAGCGACCAAACGCGCGGAACAGCGCCTCGCTCTTGTCCTTGCGCGGATCGCCGATGATCACGGCTTTTCCGCCGCCGAGGTTGAGGCCGGCAACCGCCGCCTTGTACGTCATGCCGCGCGACAGGCGGAGCACGTCGTTGAGGGCGTCGGCCTCGGTCGCGTACGGCCACATGCGCAGGCCACCGAGCGCGGGGCCCAGAACTGAATTGTGGATCGCGATGATGGCCTTGAGGCCCGCGTCCTTGTTCTGGCAGAACACAACCTGTTCGTGGCCGGTGGTGGAGATGGCGTCGAAAATCATCAGGTACTCCGGGGGAGGTCGAAATCGTTCGGAATCGCGCAGCGCGCGTGCATCCGCAGACCGCCCATGTTAACGCAGGTGTGCGTCGCGCCTTGTCGCGACGTCCCGACGGGGGCGTATGGATGGGGGCGTCGCGACGCGACGCGACGAAGGCAAGTCGAACTGGCTCCATCGCAGGCGATCCGCCATCATTCACGGGCGGGCGGCTGGCCCGCGATTCCGGGAGAGTCGCGTTGCTGATTTCCAGGCTCAGGGCGCTTGCGGGCACCGCGATCGCCGCAGTGCTGTTGTCCTCCGGAGTCGCCGCCGCAGCGGCCGCGGTCGACGCGACCGCGATGGTACGCAAGCTGCTCGGCGAGAGTTTCGAAGCGATGCAGGCGTCGAAAAGTTTCCGGGCGACGTCCATCGCCGAGCAGGGCGGCACCAAGGTGACGGTGCAGAACGATACGGTATGGCCCGACCGCTTCCACGTGCGCAGCGAGGGGCGCGAGCTGATCTTCGTCCCCGGCAGTACGTGGACGCGCGCGACCGGCGGCACCTGGAGCCAGTTGCCGGTGGACATGAGCGAGATGGTCAAGAGCCTGTCGCCGGACGCGATGAGCCAGTCGCTGGCGAACCTCGAGCACGGCAAGCTCGTCGGCACCGAAGTGGTGAACGGCCGCCAGGCGGTCGTCGTCGAGTACGACACGCATGCGACGGTCATGGGCATCGCCACGCGCAGTCACGTCAAGGTGTGGATCGACAACAAGACCAGGTTGCCGATGAAGCAGCAGGCCGCGGGCACCGCGCAGGGCGTGCAGTCGAAGACCTTCACCGTGTACGACTTTGTTTCGGATCTGAAGATCGAAGCGCCGCGCTGAATGGCCCGATTTGCAGGAGTGTCGCAAGGCGCGATGCTCCTGCTGGTAACCGCGGCCGGTGCCGCTCGTGAAAGCTCCCTAGCGAGGCCTCGCGCAGCGCTCCGCGAGGGCCGAAAGTTTCGTGAGTTCCGGCGGTTTGCGGCCGGTCGCGACGGCTGCGCGGTGCGCATCGCAGGCGCGCGCGTAATTCTTGTTGGCCTCGGCCGCGCGCGCGAGCAGGATCCAGCTGCCCACGTCCTGCCGCAACTTGACGTTGCGCTCGGCCAGCTCGAGCGCCTGCACAGGCTCCGCGATGTTGAGCAAGAACTCGGCATAGTGCTGCGCGTACGCATCCGGGTGCCGCGCGTACAAGGCCGCATACCCTGACTTGGCCTCTGCGTTGCGCGCGGCAGCGGCTTCTGGTTTGCCGGCAGCGGTTTCGAGTGCGGCGAGCGCCGCGATGAATTCCGGATTGCCGGTCTCGCGGATCACGTCCAGGTACAGCTTGCGCGCGCCGTCGTAGTCGCCAAGCAGCGTTTGCACTTCCGCGAGGTGCTCTGTCGCGAGGTAATAACGCGGCATGCGCGCGTGTGCGCTCGCGAAAAATGGCAGCGCACCCTGCACGTCGCCAAAGCGCAGCGAGCCGATGCCACGCTGCACGTGCAGCCACGCCAGGGGCACGGGATTCACGTCGCGATACTCAATTTGCGCGGAGCGGAACTGGAAATTCGCCTCGTCGGGGTCGCCCTGCATCAGGGCAAGGTCAGCGCGGTGCACGAGCTCGTAGAAATCCTGTGTCGGTGGTCGCGTTGGCGCGAACTCAGGGGCAAGGCGGTCGTAGCGGCCGAGCGCAAGGTCGATCTCGCGCTGGGCCTTGGCGATCTCGCCCGCATCCGTCGACTTTGCGGCCACGGCGAGATCGGCCTCGGCCTCGGTGAACCGGTGGAAGGCGCTGTACGCGGTCGCGCGCATCAGGCGGTGCGCCGGCTCCGCGGGTTCTTCGCGCACGGCCTCGTCCAGTAGTTCGATGGCGCGTTCGGCGTCCCCGATCCGGCCGACGATCTTGAACCGGTGGTAGAGCACCCCGGCCAGCGCGGTCCGCAGTCCGGCGGAAGGATTCTCGCCGAGCACACGTCCGTACTCGGAAATGATGGAATCGAGGTTGCCGAGGTAGATCGCTTCGCTCGTCGTCGGGAAGTCGCTGATGCTGATCGGCCAGCGTGGATCCACCATCCCGGTCGCCGGTGTCTGCGGCGGGGGGCGCGCGGAGTCTGCCGCGGCCACGTCTGCACGCTGCATCTTGCAGCCAACCAGCGCGATGATCAGCAGCGATGCAAAGGCCCGGTGCAACAGGGCCGGTGCCCGTGAACGTCGATGCAGCGTCGCTGCGGGCGTGACCCCGCCGGCCGTGGATTGCTGGGTCATGGTGACCTCTCTCAGAAGTAACGATACGGTCGTTGACGGAACCAGAGTGTGGCGAGCCATTTGACGCCACGCTCGACCGGCAGGCCCGCGTGCAGCGTGTTGGCATCCGGCGAACCATCGGGCAACAGGTTGTCGAAGATGATCGCGTCGCCCGCCCGCGGTTCGATGCGGAGGTCCGCATGGGGAAACGTCGTCGTGCCGCCGGCCTCGACGTCGTTCAGATAAACGCAGATCGTGCGTGCACGGTCGCCTGCGGAGGGTCGATCGCGCGCGATGGCCCCGGGAGGCAGGTAGTCGCGATGTGGCCGGTATTCCTGCCCGGGCTCGTAGCGCAACACGATCAGATGCTCGGCCTGGTCGAGCGGCAATCCTGCCGCCGCCGCCATGCGCGCCTGCACGAGCCGCAGTGCGAGGTCCTCTTGCACCACGTCGAACTGCGCATCGTGGCTGGTGCGCAGTTCCATGGCGACGCCCAGTCCCGTTACGGGATCCACGGTGCGCGATGCGTGCAGCAAAGGGGTGGCCATCGCGATCAGCAAGCGGCATTCGTCGGCGTTGAGCAGTCCGGCCGCGTAGCGCACGCTGGGCGCACTGGAAAGCGACGCCAGCGGCGGCGTCGCAAGGTAAGACTCGAGGCTCAACGCCTGGGCGTCGTCGTCGGAAATAACGCCGAATGCATTGACGCCCGCAACACCGACACTCGGCAGTCTTGGTGTGCGGTCCTGCGCGAGCTGCGACCACAAAGCCTGCGCCGCCGCCAGGTTGGCGGGGACACCACGACCTTCCGCCAGTCGTTCGGCCAGCAGCTGCGCAGAAACGGGATCGCCACGAGTGGCGGCGGCCCGCAGGAGCTGCGTCGCGAGTTTCTGGCTCCGCGCGTGCGGCTTGCGTGCGAACACGAGCGCGGCGGCGCGCATGCCGAGTGGATCGCGCGCCTCGACTGCGCGCAGCAACCGTGCATCAGCGGCTCCATCGAGTGCGAGCAGTTGGTTTCCGATCGCGACCTGCGCGAGCAGCAGGCCTGCAGCGACATGCCCGGCGGATTCCGCGCGCGTCAGCCAGGCGATCGCCTGCAACGGCTCCGGCGCGGTGCCGACACCAAGGAGCAGCATGCGCGCAAGTTCAACTTGCGCATCGACGTGGCCGGCATCCGCCGCCTGCCGTTGCAGCGCGAGCGATTCCCCGACTGCGCCCGCCGCCAGGCGATCGCGCGCGCGGCGCCAGTGCTCGGCGCCGCCATCGTCAGGATGTGCGTCGGAATCTGACATGGGTGATCGAGGTCCGTTGCAGGGCGCGAACAAGGGGAAAAGTGTAAGGCGTGACGAAAGGAACCCAATCAAAAGCCGTCGGAGTCACTCTCGCCCGCAGGGCTGCTCGCGTTCGCCAGGGCGGCGAGGACAAGGGGCCAGGGTGACGTTCCGCCGGCAGCGAACCTCGCCATCGGCATGGCGGCAGCGAAGCATGACTTGGCCCTTTAGTTGTACTGGGCGGCAAAAAGCTGCGCCGGCCCGAGGGGGCCGGCGCGCTGGTCTTGCTCAGCGCGGAGTTCCCAGGAACGGGAAGTCCGCGAGATTCGTGCTGTCATCAGCGACGTTGTCGGAGACGCCCGGGCCAACGATCGCACCCAGCGAATCGTCAATGACGTCGCGCTGCAAGGTGCGGCCTCCACACTGGGTGGTGACGCCGAGTTCAACCGCCAGATAAGCACCGCAAGCCGCGACCGAAGTGTTGATGATGAGGCGGTCGTCAACCAGCACCGAGGCGAGCACATTCGGCGGCAGCAAGCCGTTGCCGCTGATGCCGTCGAGCGTGTCCAGCGCCGTTGCGTTGTTCGTCATTTCCTGCTGGAACATCGCCGCCCACATGGCGGGGTCGCTGGCGCGGTTGTAGGCATCCTTCTTGCCGGTGCTGGCCAGCACGTCGATCAGCGCGGTGTTGATGGCCGGCCGTCCTTCGCGGTCGATCTGGCCGGCCTGGAAGAAGGTGCAAGGCAAATTCCTGATCGAGGTGAAGCGCGAAATCGGAATCGAGATCGGGTTGAAGCCGCCCGTGTTGGCGACGGGGGACACCAGCATGGTGGCCGCCGTGCAACTGGTGAAATCGAACGTCAACGTGCCGAAATTGGTCTGCAAAACGTCCTGAGGGCGGAAGTTGGGCGGGAAGCGCGCAAAGGCCGTGCGAACGACAGGAACCACCGCGCGGGTACCGACAATGTCGCCTACGCCGGACAACCACATCTGCGCGCCATTGTTGTCGTAGGTTGCCCAGTAGGCAATCAGGCGATCAGGCCCTCCCGCGACCGCCGGTCCGAGCGCTTCGAGCACTACGGCGTGGCCTGGATTCGCATTGTCCTGCCAGTGGCCGGAATGCCCGCCCGACACGCCGATGTCGCCGGTGCGCGTGGTCGAACCCCACACCTTGACGACAGGATTTGCCTGGTTGTTGGTGATCGCATTGCGCTTGATGCCGAACACGATCGCGAGCGTGTTGAAGCTGCCGAAGCCGTTGATGCCCGGATTGGTGAAGCGCGGCGCGACCGCGGCGCGGGTGCGGTTGAACGCGTCGACGTCGAAGAAGAACGGATCATCGCGCAGGCCTGCCCACACGCGCAGGTTGCCGTTCGTGACGGTCTGGTTGAGCGGACCCGAAGCGCTGAGCGAACCCGTCGGGTTGGTACAGCTGAAGCGGGTGCCGCCGCCGGTAAATGTGCAGGTGATGCTGTCGCGGGCGCCAGTGGCCGCACCGTTGTCGAAGAACGTGCGGTAGGAAACCACGTCGGAGAATCGGGAACTGGTGTTGGCCGCCGGGAAATAGGTGGTAGCGAGCACCATCTCGGTCGAGTCATTGGGATTGGTGAAGACATAGATGTCATTGAGGTCCGCGGCCGGATCGCCGGTCGCGAGCGGTCCATCGCGATGATCTGCGGCCGAAGCCGGCAGTGCGATCGCCGCGATAACGGCAAAAAGAACAGAACGGATGAGTGTGCGCATGTCGTACCCCCTTATTGGTTCATGCCTGTAGCTCGGTCGTGGACTTGCCATGACGCAGTTCAAGTCTGCGCCCAAACTCCACAGTTGTGTGCAAGTCGCAACACTGAAAGCAATGGTCCACCCCACTGGCTGCGTTCCTGAGCGCGCAGCTGACTTCGGCG
>JBKJSW010000432.1:0-7170 GCA_046595765.1 Ahniellaceae bacterium | reverse complement strand
CCGAACCCGAAGACGTGTTGCCGTGCCGGTCGACAGTAACAATGACACGCTCCATCGGCATGTCGAGTCGCTTGGCCGTGGCCTGGATGATGCGGAGGTTCGCCTGGTGCGGGATCAGCCAGTCGATGTCGTGCTTGTCGAGACCGTTCGCCGCCAGCGTTTCCTCGACGACTGCGTCCAGCGTCTTGACCGCGACCTTGAAGACTTCGTTGCCAGTCATCATCACGCGCACGCCGGCGTTGGGCTCGTCGAGCTTGAATCCGCGCGACACGCCGACCGGATTGAACAGCAGGTGGCTGTAGGCACCATCGGCGTGAAGATGTGTGCTGAGCACGCCGGTTTCGTTGTCGGCCTTCAATACGGCCGCGCCCGCACCGTCCGCGAAAAGCACCGCGGTGCCGCGATCAGACCAGTCCAGCATGCGCGTGAGGGTTTCGCTGCCGACCACCAGTGCGGTCTTCGCGGCGCCGCTGCGAATGAACTTGTCGGCGATGCCGAGCGCATACACGAAACCCGAACAGGCCGCGTTGACGTCGAATGCCGCGCACCCGTTGGCGCCGAGGCGATGCTGCAGGAGGCACGCCGTGGACGGGAAGATGAGGTCGGGTGTGGTGGTGCCGAGCACGATCAGGTCGATCTCGCTGCCCTTGACGCCGGCAGCCTCAAGCGCCCGCGTCGATGCCTCGAACGCGAGATCGCCGGTCGTCTGCCCTTCGGCGGCAACGTGACGCTGCGCGATACCCGTACGCGACCGGATCCACTCGTCGGTGGTATCGACGAACGCTTCGAGGTCGCTATTGGTAAGAACTTTCTCCGGCAGATAGCTGCCGGTGCCGGCGATACGGGCATAGATCATCGGCGGCTCCGCGATTGGGACGTTCGAGCGGGCGCGAAGCCCGATGACGCGGGTGGGGCTGGAAGCGCCCCGAACCGTCAATCGTCGTTGTCGGTCGCCACGGCCTTCGGTGCGATGACCTGGCGGCCGCGATAGAAACCGTCCTTGGTCATGTGGTGACGGCGGTGCATCTCGCCTGAAGTCTTGTCTACCGACAGGGCCGGTGCGCTGATCGCGTCGTGCGAACGCCGCATGCCGCGCGTCGAAGGGGTTCTACGACTCTTTTGAACTGCCATGCTTACTCTCCGCGTTTTCTTTCGTGTTTAAGTCCCGCCAGCGCCGCGAACGGACTGCCGGGAACGGTTTCTGTTATTTCGTCGACTGCGTCGATCCATTCGCTGTGCGCTTCGCTGCCCGGTTTGCTCGGGATCAGTGGCAGCACCAACAACGCCTCGTCCTGGATCACTTCGGTCGGAGCGATTTCGCCTTCCACCAGCAGCAAGGGCTCGTATCCCTCCGGCAAACCGGCTTCTTCGCTTTCACTTCTGATCAAGCCCATGCGCTGCGACAGGCGCAACGGCCAGGCGAATTGTTCCAGGGTTCGCTGACACACCAGCGGCAACTCGCCGTCGAGCTCCAGATCGAGGTACGCGATCCGCAATTCGTCGCGACCGAAACTCATCCGGTATCGGAGTTCGCCGTCGGTACTCGCCAGCGCTTCGCACAGTCGCGGCAATTGCCGCAATGCAAGTCGCCCCTCGTATTCGCGTCGTGACGTCACTGCCCGCAGCGCGTCCACTTTCTCTGGCAGGGCCGCGGACATAAGCCGGCAATCTTAGGCAGAGCCGGCGATGCAGTCAAATGCCGGGTTCAGCCAACTCCGAAGCCGGATCATGCCGCCAATCCACCTGGCCATCCGCATAGTGCTCCCTTTTCCAGATCGGCAATCCGGTCTTGATCTCGTCGATGAGCCACTGGCATGCGGCGAATGCCTGAGCCCGATGTGAGGACGCGACCCCGATCCAGACAGCGCACTCGCCGATTTCGAGCGTTCCAAGCCGGTGCATTCCGGCGACGGACGCCAGTCCGAACCGCTCCCGTGCGAGTTCCCGCAGCCTCGCCCACTCCGATTCGGCGACCGCTTCGAACGCACTGTATTCGAGCCTGGACACCGCGCGCCCGTCGTGATGGTCGCGCACGATGCCTTCGAAAACGACCACCGCACCTGCGCTGTCACGCTCGAGCGAGTGCCTGAGGTCGCCAGTCGCGAGCGGCGCGGCGCTCAGGAATCGAAGTGTCGCCGGCACCCTGCTCACCCGCCGGAAACCGGCGGTATGAGTGCAACGTCATCGCCTTCGTGCAAAGGGGATTGCCAGCCCACCAATCGTTCGTTCACAGCGACCCGCAGCGTCGCGCAACCGAACCCGAAACGGTGACGCGCGTCGAGGAGCGCGAATAATTCAGCCGCCGTCGAGGGCACCGGCGCAATGGTTTCGACCGTGCAGCCGGAGATTTCGGCCATTCGCGCGAAATAGCGCACCGTCACCGGCATTCGCCGTCCTCGTCGAAATCGTGGCTGCCACCGGACTTCGACATCACCCGGACGTCGCGAATGCGCATGCCATGACCTAGCGCCTTGCACATGTCGTAAACCGTCAGCGCCGCCACGGTGACTCCCGTGAGCGCCTCCATCTCGACCCCGGTACGGGCGTGGGCTGACACCTCGCACTCAATTGCGAGCAGTACCTCGCCGATGAACTCGATCTTCACCACGCAGCCTTCCAGCGGCAACGGATGGCAGAACGGGATCAGCTCATGGGTGCGCTTGACCGCCTGCGTGGCGGCGATGATCGCCGTGTCGACCACGGGACCCTTGCCCGCTCTCCACCCACTGTCTCGAAGGTGGGAAGCAGTCGCTGCCGGCAGTTCCATTTCGCAGCGTGCCCGCGCCCTCCGGCATCCGGCGCGCTTGCCCGACACATCCACCATGCGGGGTCTTCCATCGTCGCCCACATGACTTAATTTATCTTTCACTTCAACCACCTACTCGATACATCTCGACTCTATCTGAAGTAATTGGCTCGGCGTGCGCGGGCTCGTTCGCGCGCAATTCGCTGTAACGATCCCGACGACTCTTCCACAGGGATCCAATGCGAACTGAAAGCTCATTTTCCAAATCCGCGCCAAGCAGCGACCGCACATCCGTGCCGCCGCGCGCGAACAGGCAGGTGTAGAGGTGCCCGTCCGCTCCCAGCCGCAATCGGGAGCAATCGCCGCAAAAAGGCTGCGTTATCGAGCTGATGAAACCGATCTCGCCCTGGCCATCGGCGTAGCGCCAGCGTCCTGCCACTTCGCCCCGGCGACTGGCTTGCACGGCCTCCAGTGGCCATTCGCTTGCAATTCGGGCACGCAACTCGGCGCTCGGCACCACCTGTGAAGGATGCCAACCGTTGCAGGTTCCGGCATCCATGTATTCAATGAAACGCAGGGTGTGCGGAGTTCCGCGGAAGTGTCTCGCGAGGGCAAGTACCTGGTCATCGTTGCGTCCACGTTCCACCACGCAGTTGATCTTGAGGGCGTCGAATCCGGCACTCTGCGCGGCCTCGATACCTCGCAGGACCGTCTCCACCTCTCCCCGGCCACCGCTCATCTCGCGGAAACGTTTCGGATCGAGTGCATCGAGGCTGACGGTAAGACGACCGAGTCCGGCGTCGCGCAGTCCCTGGGCACGTTGGGCCAGCAAGGCGCCGTTGGTGGTGAGCGCCAGATCCTCGATCAATTCCACCCGCGCGATGCGCGCGACAATCTCCTCCAGGTCGCTGCGCAGCAGGGGCTCGCCGCCGGTCAGGCGTACCTTGCGCACGCCATGATCTGCCACGACCTGCACGAACCGACCGACCTCGTCGGCGCGCAGCCAGTCGGCGCGCCGCACCATCGCGGCCGCGGACAACCCCGCCGGCATGCAATAGGGACAGCGAAAATTGCATTGGTCGAGCAAGGAAATGCGCACGTCGAGCAGTGGCCGCGCCAGTGCATCGATCGTCGGACGCGCCTGGAGGATGGGCAGCGCTGCATTCATGTCGCGATGCCTGGCAGATAGACGTTGGGAGCCGATGTCGTGTCGTGCGGGGGCAAGTCCACAACTTCGCCAGACTTCGCCACTCGAAAGCCCCGCCCCCGCATCACTTCGGCGTCCGCGTCCGACGCGTAGTGATAGAGCACCAGTCGCCTCCGCAATTCGGGTGGATAGTCGCGCTCCAGATCCCCGATGCCGGAGTGCGAAGGATTACCTACGAGGGCGCAATCGTGCGCGACACATTCACCGCGCCGTGCGTGCAGCGCCAGTGTCTCGGGGATCGGCCGCGTGTCGCCGGTCCAGCAGAAACTGCCCGGCAAGCACAGGCCGAAAGCGGTACCCGGCGCGTGATGACGCACCTCGAAGACCTCGAACCAGCAGCCCGCGTGCCAGAAACCCGATTCCACAGCGACCAGGCGCAATGCATCCCAGAAGTTGACGCCACCTTCGGCGACCGCACTCGGATAGCTGGCGATGCGCCGCTGCAGCAGAGGCACCAGCGTCGCCGCGACGTAGATGGGAATGTCGGGGCGTTCGCCAAACCACGCCGAGGCAAACAAGCGCTCGAGCCCCCCCACGTGATCGAGATGCGCATGGGTGACGAAGATCGCGGGTGGCAGTCGCCCGTACGCACGCTGAAAGGCACTCAGGGATTCCGGGCCGCAGTCGATCATCAACAGCGCTTCGCCATCCCGCTCAACGACTGCTCCCGATGAACCAAGCTCCACCGCCGCGGCGCTGCCCACGCCGAGGAAACGCAAACTCCAGCGCGGTCCCGTCATGACTCTTCCTTCGCGTAACCGGTCTGCAATTGCGGCCATGCCTTGGGCAAAAGGCGCTCGTACCCCAGTTTGCGCAGCGATCGCGCGAGCCGCTCGAGATTGGCGCGTTGCCAGGAGCCCGCGCTGCGCCGCACGCGTGCGCGATCGAAATCGATTATCCACACGCGCCGGTCATCGTCGACGAGCACGTTGTGGGCATTGAGATCCGCATGCCACACGCCTCGTCGGTGCAGGCGCGCGATGGCGCGTCCGAGTGCGTGCCAGTCTATGGTCTCGCCGGCGCGCAGCCGGTGATGCAGGCTGCGACCGGTGTTGATGAGGTGCATCAGCAGATCCGCGCGGTACCACCACCCTTCGCGCTGGAAATTCACCGCGACCGGTCGGGGTACCGCAAGCCCCTCGGCGTGCAGGAGCGAGAGGAGGTCGAACTCGCGAAAACCGCGCGTCACCTCCGCGTTGCGGAACCAGAAGCGATCACCGAGAAGGTGCCGGATCGCGCCTCCGCGCCGGTAGTGACGCAATACATAGCACTCGGGGTCCTGGTCGATGGCCCATGCAGTGCCGCGCCCCGCGTCCAGAGCGGTGACGGCGGCGCCGCGGCGGCGCCACGCGCCGGGTTCGAACCACTCCGCATCGGGTACGGTGCGCAACGAGGCATCGAAACGGATCGCGCCGTTGGGCATTGCGGCGGTGCGCGCTTCCAAGGATCGGGTCCTGCCACTAGAGTCGCAACGCGCGTTTCGCGTCTCCCCGCAGTTTATCGCTGTCGTTGTCGAGCCGTATGATCCAGTCGATCTGTTTGTTGCGGCTGTCCGCCCTGGGCGACGTCACGCACGTCCTCCCGCTGGTGCGGACGCTGCAACGTGGGCTGCCTGAGGCCCGGTTGAGCTGGATCCTGGGAACCGGCGAGCGTCGACTGCTCGCCGGACTCGAGGGTGTCGAGCTCATCGAATTCGACAAGCGCAGTGGCTGGCGGGGATTCCTCGACTTGCGTCGAACGCTCGCCGGCCGTCGCTTCGACGCACTGCTGCACATGCAGGTCGCAGCGCGGGCCAATCTCGTCTCGACACTCGTGGCAGCGCCGTTGCGCGTGGGTTACGACCACGCACGATCAAAGGACCTGCACGGCCTGTTCATCAACGCGCGGATCGAGGATAGGCCGGGCATCCACGTACTCGACGCGATCGGCAGCTTTTGCGAACCCTTGGGCGTGCGACAGGCCGAAGTGCGCTGGAGCCTTCCTGTCGACTCAGCCGCACACGCATGGGCGGCCGCGCAGTGGCCCGCGGGCGGCGTTCCTACGCTGATGATCTCGCCGTGCTCGAGTCATGTGCTTCGCAATTGGCGTGCAGAGCGCTTCGCGGCCGTGGCCGATCATGCGGCGTCCCGCGGCTGGCGCATCGTACTGTGCGGTGGGCGGAGCGTGCTGGAGCGGCAGACCAGCGACGCAATAGTCGCCGGGATGCGTGCGCCGGTACTGGACCTGGTCGGCAAGGACACCCTGCCCCAATTGCCAGCGTTGCTGGCGCGGGCCGACCTGTTGCTCACGCCCGACGCCGGACCCATGCACATCGCCAACGCGATGGGCACATGTGTGCTGGGTTTGCACGCGGCCAGCAATCCGGCACGCAGCGGCCCCTACTCGGACCTGCGCTATTGCGTGGATCGTTACGACGACGCCGCCCGGAAATTCCTGCGGCGACCTGCGGCCGAACTTGCATGGGGCACCAAGATCGAACGGGACACCGTGATGGACCTGGTCACGGTGGACGACGCGATCGCGGCGTTCGAACGCCGCCACGCGGATCGCCTGTTGCGCTAGTGCCGTGCATGCCAGCTTGTGCTGCGCCCTCCCGGCGCCGCGAGTATCAATCTAGGCCGTGGGCACGGATCCCGCCCGATAATCCTCGTAGGACTTCTCTTCGACATACGCCGAACCCAGTGCCACGTTGATTTCGCGCTTGATGCGGGCACGATCGTCGTTCTGGAAGTACACGCTGCGCGCGAGCTCCACGAATTCCAGGTCGAATGCCTGCGCTTTTTCCTTCAGCCTAATATCGTCCTCGATCACCCACAGGCGCTCGTTGACCGACTTGAGTTCGGAGCGCAACAGGGAAATGTCGTGCGAGGAGGCGGGATGCGCGGTCCAGGTTGCCGACAGCGCGGTGAGTTCGTGCAACACGTTGTGCAGTTTGCGCGGATCGCCGATGCGATCGGCCTTGATCTCGAGGATCGCGATCTTGTCCAGCAATTCACCGAACGACACGGGGACTGCAATTTCGCTCATGGCACTCTCGGTGGGGCAGGCACTGTCGTGCTCGGGCCCTGGCAACGCAACTTCGGAGCCATTCCGTCAGGAATGGCGGAGAGGGTGGGGTGAGAGAGAGCGCTTGCGCGCCATTGGCGCGCGCTCGCTCGAACGACCGGGCACTCCGTGCCCGGGCCGGGGAATCACAGCCTCGGAGCCATTCCGTCAG
>JBKJSW010000358.1:0-3623 GCA_046595765.1 Ahniellaceae bacterium | reverse complement strand
GTCAACTCGCCTTCATCCGCCCTCGGCAGGCGCTCCGACAGGGTCTCCGCGACGATGGCGCCGAGCAGCGCATCGCCAAGGAACTCCATGCGCTCGTTATGCGGCGCTCCTGCACTGCGATGCCGCAACGCCTGTTGCAGCAGCGCGGGATTGCCGAAGGCGTGCTGGAGTCCCCGCAACGGCTCACTCGGCGTCGGCGACACGTGTGTTGGTCAGCAGCACGGCAGTGTCGAAGGTCGCCACGTAATCCAGGTTGTAGACCAGGTCGCCGCGCACTTCGTAGTACGCCCTGACGTTGTAGCCGCCCTCGGGTGCCTTGGTGATCTTGGCCTGCTTGGCGGTGAAGTTCTTCACGTAGCTGATGTACAGCTTGCGGTCCAGGGATTCGCGGATCTTGGGCACGCTGGAATTCGCGAGGCCGGATTCCAGCGTCAGCGCCTTGAGCGCGCGGGTCACGGAATAGAATTCCGAATAGACGGGAAACAGGCGAATGATCATGAACGCGAAGATCGCGACCACGATCAGCACGATCACGAACCCGAGCAGGGTCATTCCGTGTTGTCGGTGTACTTTATTCATCGTCAAGCCTCCCCCAGCGATGTTGGACCGCGACGCCCGCATCCTACGTCATTTGACGACGTTGCCGATCCGGCTGAAATCGATGCTGCCGGCCTGCCCGTCCCAATGCATCCAGATCGCGAACGCCTTGCCGGCCAGGTTCTGCTCGGGAACCATGCCCCAATAGCGCGAGTCAAGGCTGTTGTCGCGGTTGTCGCCCATGACGAAGTACTGGTCTGGTCCGACCACCCAGGTGCCCTCGATGCTCGGTTGCTGTCCGAAAGGACGTTGCAGCACGCGGTGGGTGGCGCCCGGCAGCTGCTCGGTCTTGAGTAGCGCGCCGGTCATCTCCTGACCCGCGCCGGTGCCCAGGTATTCGCCCTGCAGGACCTGCTCCACCGGCGCGTCGTTGATGTAGATGACCTTGTCGCGATAGCTGATGCGATCGCCCGGCACACCGATGACGCGCTTGATGTAGTTGGTACCGCGCGTGGGGTCTTCCGGCGTCATGCCCGGAAAACGAAACACGATCACGTCGCCGCGTTGCGGCGATTTGCCCTTGATGAGCTTGGTGTTGAGTACAGGCAACCGCACGCCGTACGCGAACTTGTTGACGAGGATGAAGTCGCCAATCAGGAGCGTAGGCATCATCGAACTGGAGGGAATCCGGAACGGCTCCGCCAGGAACGAGCGGAGCAGCAGCACCACCAGGATCACCGGGAATAGCGAACGACAGTTCTCCACCAGCGACGACTCGCGCATGAGCACGGCGGTGGCCTCGGAGCACGTCGCGGCATCACCCTTGAGGTTGCCCGCTGCCAGCGTCGCCCGGGCGCGACGCCCGCGCGCGAACAGCAGGCGATCCACCAGCCAGACCAGGCCAGTGGCGATCGTCAGGAAGGTCAGGATCGCGGCGAAATCCTGGGTGGAACTCCAGAGCCGCCAGCACACATACCCCGCCACGAGCACGAACAGCAGGCTGACGATGCCGTCGCGCATTCCACGCGTCGGCAGGGTGGTCGCATTCATCGAATCACTCCAGAGACTTCCATCGGTGTGTTTACTTGTCGGTTCTGAGCACGGCGAGGAACGCTTCCTGCGGGATGTTCACCTGCCCGACCTGCTTCATCCTCTTCTTGCCTTCCTTCTGCTTCTCCAGAAGCTTCTTCTTGCGCGACGCATCGCCGCCGTAGCACTTCGCCAGCACGTTCTTGCGCAAGGCCTTGACGGTGGAACGCGCGATAACCTGCGCGCCGACAGCCGCCTGGATCGCTACATCGAACATTTGTCGGGGGATGAGTTCCCGCATCTTCTCGACGAGTTCGCGTCCGCGACGGTCGGCCTGCGCACGGTGCACGATGCTGGACAGCGCATCGACGCGATCGCCGTTGATCAGGACATCGAGCCGGACGAACGGACCCGCTTCGAAACGCAGGAAATGGTAATCGAGGGAAGCGTAGCCGCGACTGATCGATTTCAGGCGATCGAAGAAGTCGAGAACGACCTCCCCCATGGGCAGCTCATAACTCACCTGGACCTGGCTGCCGAGGTACAGCAGGTTGGCCTGCACGCCTCGCTTTTCCTCACAGAGCTTGATCACCGAACCGACATACTCGGGGGGCGTGAGGATCGTGGCAAGGATGATCGGTTCGCGTATTTCCTCGACCCGGCTCACGTTGGGCAGCTTGGCCGGGTTGTCGAGCACGAGGATCTTGCCGTCGACCTCGAGCACTTCGTAGACCACGGTGGGCGCGGTGGTGATGAGATTCAGATCGTATTCGCGCTCGAGCCTTTCCTGCACGATTTCCATGTGCAGCATGCCGAGGAAGCCACAGCGGAAACCGAAGCCCATGGCTTCCGAGCTTTCCGGCTCGAACCGCAGCGCGGCGTCATTGAGCCGCAGCTTGTCCAGGGCCTCGCGCAACGCCGGGAAGTCCTCACCGTCTACGGGAAACAGGCCGGCGAACACGCGTGGCTTGATTTCCTGGAAGCCGGGCAGCGGCGTGGGCGCGGGCAGGCTCGCCATGGTGAGGGTGTCGCCGACCGGTGCGCCGTGGACGTCCTTGATCGACGCGGTGACCCAGCCGACGTCACCGGGGCCAAGCTCATCGAGCATCTTGCGCTTGGGTGTGAAGACCCCGACCTGCCCCGCTTCGTGCACGCGTCCGGTCGACATCACCAGCAGCTTGTCGCCCGGGCGGATGCGCCCCTGCATGACGCGGACCAGCGAGACGACGCCGAGGTAGTTGTCAAACCAGGAATCGATGATCAGCGCCTGCAGGCGGTCGGTATCGCGTGGACGCGGCGGCGGAATGCGCTCCACGATGGCTTCGAGCACCGCCTGAACATTGAACCCGGTCTTGGCGCTGATCGGGATGGCGCGGGAAGCGTCTACGCCGATCACGGCTTCGATCTCGAGCTTGACGCGCTC
Organism: Ahniellaceae bacterium; assembly: GCA_046595765.1. Taxonomy (GTDB): domain Bacteria; phylum Pseudomonadota; class Gammaproteobacteria; order Xanthomonadales; family Ahniellaceae; genus JBBQNY01. The sequence continues at coordinate 634 of JBKJSW010000358.1, read as the reverse complement.
CACGTCCGCCGTCGGAAGGTCGATCTTGTTGAGGACCGGAATCACTTCCAGCCCCTGCTCAACCGCGGTGTAGCAGTTGGCGACGGACTGCGCCTCCACGCCCTGCGCCGCATCGACCACCAGCAACGCGCCTTCGCAGGCTGCGAGCGAGCGGCTCACTTCATAGGAGAAGTCGACATGGCCAGGGGTATCGATGAAATTGAGCTGGTAGGTGTTGCCGTCGAGCGCCTTGTAAGGCAACGACACCGACTGCGCCTTGATGGTGATGCCGCGTTCGCGCTCGATCGGATTGGAATCGAGTACCTGTGCTTCCATCTCGCGAGCTTCGAGCCCTCCGCACAGCTGGATGATGCGGTCGGCGAGCGTCGACTTGCCGTGGTCGACGTGCGCGATGATGGAAAAATTGCGGATGAATTGCATCGGGTTCGCAGTGGGGTGGCGCGAAGGCCGGGAACGGCCGCGCAAAGCCGGGCATTATTGCAGATCGCCTTGATCCCCGCAGAAACAAGGGAGCGAACCTTGGCCGCTCCCTCGACAGCGGCACCGACGGCTAGCTCGCCGGTGCCTCGCGGCGCAGCGCCACGAACCGGCGCACTTCTCCGCGCGCGATCAGGAGCATGACCGGCCGCTCGAC
>JBKJSW010000008.1:0-6200 GCA_046595765.1 Ahniellaceae bacterium | reverse complement strand
CTTGCCCTTGGCGCGCAGGCGCTCGATGCCGTGGCCGGTGAGCACCGCGATGCCGGCCGAATCGTAACCGCGGTACTCGAGCGCCTTGAGACCCGCGATGAGGTCGCGCGTAATGTCACGCTGGGCGCTGATGCCGACGATTCCACACATAGGAGGGAGCTGCGAGAGACTGAGGCGCGAATTCTACCAACCCTCGCGTGCGCGTCCCGTGGCACGTTCGGGCGAAGCTGTACCCGGGTGGTGTCACGGACTCGGATCCCGATCCCCTTCGTCACTCGACTTCATCGAAATTCCTCCCTCCCCCGGCATGCGGTGACAGGGGCGGGTGAAGAGCTGCTTAGGCATCCCTGGCTGCCGGAAGCAGCCCCTCATCCGGCGCTGCGCGCCACCTTCTCCCCGTTTCCACGGGGAGAAGGCATGTCTTCCATGGGTTGGCCCAGCATGTGCGGGGTTGTGTCCGGGCGGTCGGGCGGACGCCCGATCGCGACAAGCAAACCATCCCCGGCAGGGCGGCGGGCTCGCGGTGACCTCAGCGCTGCGCTATTTCCTGCGGGGTCGTTGCCAGCCGCGCACGGTTTTCTGCGGAGGGCGCGCGACGGTCAGTTCTCCCGGCGCCGCGTCCTTGGTGATCACCGAGCCGGCGCCGATGGTTGCGTCGTCGGCGATTGTGACGGGCGCGACGAGCGACGAGTTCGAACCGATGAAGACGCGGTCGCCGATGGTGGTCGTCCACTTGTCGACGCCGTCGTAATTGCAGGTGATGGTGCCGGCACCGATGTTGGATTCCGCGCCAATCACCGCATCGCCGAGATAGCTCAGGTGGTTGGCCTTCGCGCCATGTCCGAGCCTCGACTTCTTGATTTCGACGAAGTTGCCGACGTGCGTGTCGTCGGCAAGTTCGGTGCCGGGACGCAGGCGCGCGTACGGACCGATGCGTGCATTGGCGCCGGCGCGCGCGCCGTCGAGGTCGCAGTGCGCCTGCACGATCGTGCCGGCGCCAAGCTCCACGTCGCGCAGCCGCGAGAACGGTCCGACCGACACGTTGTCGCCCAGCAGCACGCGGCCCTCGAACACCACGTCGACATCCACGAATACATCCATGCCCACGCTTACTTCGCCGCGCACATCGACGCGCGCGGGATCCGCGAAGCGCACGCCCAGGTCCGCCAGTGCGCGGACGCTGCGCAGCTGCAGGACTCGCTCGAGACGCGCCAGCTGCCAGCGATCGTTGGCACCTTCCACTTCGCTCGGATCCTCGACATGCACCATCTCGGCCGCGAGGAACTCGGCCGCGGCCGCGACGAAGACATCGGTCAGGTAGTACTCGCGCTGCGAATTGTCCGCGCGCACGCCCGCAAGCCAGCGCCGCAGCGGCTCGGCGTCGCCTGCCAGGAAGCCGGTGTTGATCGTGCGCACGCGCAGCTGCTCGGCGTCGGCGTCGCGGTGCTCCACGATGGACCCCACGTTCCCCTGCGCGTCGCGCAGGACGCGGCCGTAGCCGGTGGGGTCGGGGAGGTCGGCCACCAGCGCCACCAGCGCGGCCCTGCACTCGACCAGCCTGCGCAGCGTCGCAGCACGCACCAGCGGCACATCGCCGTACAGCACCAGCACGCGCGCGCCGTCCGGGATCGCAGGCATCGCCTGCTGCAACGCGTGACCGGTGCCCAGCCGTTCGCGCTGCTCGATCCAGGAAAGCGCGGGGTCGTCGCCGAATGCCGCGCGCACCGTCGCGCCGCCGTGTCCATACACCACGTGCACGGCATCCGGTTCGAGCGCACGGGCCGTGGCCAGCACGTGCGCGAGCATGGGCTGGCCGGCGAGCGGGGCCAGTACCTTCGGCAGCGCCGAGCGCATGCGCTTGCCTTCGCCAGCAGCGAGGATGACGACGTGGAGGGGCTTGTCACTCATCGGCGAAGCGTAACCTCATACGGCGGCGCAATTGTAGGCGCCATGCGCGCGACCGGCGCTGCGACACCGTTCGGCTCCCGCGCTGCCCTGGTCGCGGGCATGGCCCGCTCCTATGCAGGGGGAGCGGATGCCGGTTGGTGAATGCCGAGCACGGCGCGGCCGGAAGGGTCGTTGCTGGCGGCAAAGGCCGCCGACCAGCGGAACGCGGTGGGCGTCGAGCACGCGATCGAGGGGCCACCCGGGATCAGGCGGGCGCAGGCATCGCCGGGGAAATGGCGGCCGAAAATCTCCCGATAGAAATACGCCTCTTTCGACTGCGGCGGGTTGATCGGGAAGCGCTTGGCCGCCGCGGCCATCTGCGCGTCGGTCACCGCGACGTCGGCGTGCGCCTTCAGCGAATCGATCCAGCCATAGCCGACACCATCGGAGAATTGCTCCTTCTGGCGCCAGAGGATCGACTCGGGCAACAGATCGCGCCCGGCTTCCCGCAGCACGTTTTTCTCGATGCGGCCGCCATGCGGTCGTTTGCACGCCGGCGCCAGCGCCATCGCGACGTCGAGGAACTCGCGGTCGAGGAACGGCACGCGCGCTTCCACGCCCCACGCCGCCATCGCCTTGTTGGCGCGCGCGCAGTCGTAGAGATGCAGCGAGTCGAGCTTGCGTACGCACTCGTCATGGAACTCGCGATCATCGGGTGCCATGTGGAAATAGAGGTACCCACCGAAAATCTCGTCGGCGCCCTCCCCGGACAGCACCATCTTGATGCCCATGGCGCGAATCCGCCGCGCCAGCAAATACATGGGTGTCGAGGCGCGGATGGTCGTCGTGTCATAGGTCTCGACGTGCCATATCACGTCGCTGAGCGCGTCAAGCCCTTCCTGCACGGTGAAGTGGAATTCGTGGTGCGCGGAGCCGAGGTGATCTGCGACCGTGCGCGCCGCGGCCAGGTCCGGCGAGCCCTCGAGCCCGATCGAGAAGGTGTGCAGGCGGGGCCACCAGGCCGGTTGCGTGTCGTTGCTTTCGACGCGCTTCGCCGCGAAGCGCGACGTGATCGCCGCGATCAGGGACGAATCGAGTCCACCCGACAGCAGCACGCCGAAGGGCACGTCGGTCATGAGCTGCCGGTGCACGGCCGCGTCGAGCGCCGCGCGCAGAGCCACTGTGTCGGTGCTGCCGGCGGACACGTCGTCGTACTCGCGCCAGTTTGGCCGGTAGTAAGGCCGCGGCGCCGCATCGTCGCCGGTCTGGAAATGACCGGGCGGAAACGCCTCGACGTTCGCGCAGACGTCCTTGAGGGCCTTGAGTTCGGAGGCGACCCACACGCGACCTTCGGAGTCGTGGCCGATGTACAGGGGGATGACGCCGATCGGATCGCGCGCGATGAGCCAGTCACCAGTCTCGCGATCCCACAGCGCGAACGCGAAGATGCCGTTCAACCGTTCCAGCATCGCCGCGTAGGCGCCGCTGTCGCGCGCCGCGCGGTACAGGGGCAGGATCGGCTCGCAGTCCGAATCGGTTGCGAATGGATAGTCCGGGAACGTACCGCGCAATTCGCGGTGGTTGTAGATCTCCCCGTTGACCGCGAGCACCTGCGCACCATCGGTGCTCAGCAGCGGTTGCGCGCCGTGGGTCACGTCGACGATGGCGAGTCGCTCGTGCGCCAGCACCGCCCGGTCGTCGGCGTGCACGCCGCTCCAGTCGGGCCCGCGATGGCGCAGCATGCGGGCCTGGTCCAGCACCTTGTCGCGCAACGCCATGGCGCCGCCAGCGGGCGCGAATACCGCAATGAATCCGCACATGTGCCGCAACTCGGAGCAGGGCCGGCAAGCCTCGCCGGGTTGCTGCACCGCGTCAAGCGTCGAGGGTGTGGCGCGGGCGCACCGACGAAGAGGGAGGGAGAAAGCGCTACGGGAGCGGAGGCGTGGCGCGCGTAGCGCCGAGCTATGCTCAGCGACAGCGCTCGCACCCATGGCCGGCGGAGAAAACAGCATGGCGAAGCAGAAGTTCAACACGGGATTCGCGGAGTCGTACACGGTGCGCAATGGCTCGCGCTTCCGGCTCGCGAAATTCGACTGCAACGACAGCGGCCCGTTCGGCGCCAAGGGCAAGCAGCGCGCCGAGGACCTGCTGAAAGCGGCGCACGCACGGCTGGTCGAGCTTCAGGAAAAGCTCGCTGCGCAGGATCGCTGGTCAGTGCTGCTGGTGTTCCAGGGTATGGACGCATCCGGCAAGGACAGCCTCATGAGCCGCGTGTTCGCAGGCCTCAATCCGGCCGGTTTCCAGGTGACATCGTTCAAGGCCCCGACCGCGCACGAACTCGATCATGACTTCCTGTGGCGCCATCAGCTCGCTCTGCCGCAACGCGGACGCATCGGCGTTTTCAATCGTTCGCACTACGAAGAAACACTCGCCGTGCGCGTGCATCCCGAGTACCTGAAGTCACAACGACTGCCGCCGCAGTTGCCGGGGCCCAATGTCTGGAAGGAACGATTCGAGGACATCAACGCCTGGGAACGCCACCTCGCCCGCAACGGCACCGCGATCCGGAAGTTCTACCTGCACCTGTCGCAAGCGGAGCAGGCGAAGCAGTTCCTCGAGCGCATCGACGATCCCTCCAAGCATTGGAAATACAACGCCGCCGACGTCGCCGAGCGCAAGCACTGGGACGCGTACATGCAGGCCTACGAAGAGACGATCCGCGCAACGTCCACCGCGCATGCGCCGTGGGTGGTGGTGCCGTCGGATCGCCGCTGGTTCCAGCGGCTCGTGGTGGCGGCTGCGTTGATCCAGGCGCTTGAATCGCTCGACCTCGCGTACCCGGAGCCCGACCAGAAAACCGTGCTTGCCATGAAAACGCAGCGCGCGGAGCTTGCGGCAGAAGTTGCAGCGTCCGAAACCGGCAAGCCGGCCCGTGCCCCACCACGGCGCGCGCCGCGCGCGGTTTAGGGACGCGCAACCTGGGCGCGGATGCCGGACCCTCGGCGGCGTTGGAGAGTCATCAGCGCCGCCACACGAGGCAGCGGTTGTTCGCAGGCATTGCGGCATCTTCTTGCAGTCGCAAGCCGCACGCACGCGCCAGCGCATCGACCGCCGCGAATTCTCGAATGCCGGAGCGTGGGTCGCGCGCCTGCAGCCAGGCATCGAACTCTCGATTGCTGTCGCTGCTGTAGTCGCCGTCATAGTTGAAAGGCCCGTACACCACCAGCACCGCCGCGGCATCGAGCGCGCGGTCGAGCCCCGCGAAGCACGCCTCGACTTCTGGCCAGGACATGATGTGCAGGGTGTTGGCGCTGAAGGCGCCGTCGAATTTCCGAGCCGCAGGCGAGGGCCACTCGACCTGCAAGACGTCGAGCTCGAGCGGCGGCGGAGTGTTGGGCAGCGCGGCTTCGTCCAGCCATGCGCCGATTCCGGGCAGATGCTCCGCACGGTCCGTGGCCTGCCAGGTGAGCCAGGGCATCGTGCTCGCGAAATGCACGGCGTGCTGACCGGTGCCACTGCCGATTTCGAGTACCGAACGGCAGCCGGTCAGATGCTGTGTGAGAACCGCGGCGATGGGCGCGGAGTTGCGCTCGCTGGCTGCGGAGAACGGCTTGTCGTCCGCCACGGGTGGTGCCCGCTCAGGCCAGCGCGCGCACGTAGATGGAGCGCGTGCCGCCGCTGCCGCCACCGCGCTCCTCCATGGCGAAGTGCCGCGGATGGTGTTTCAGCAGGTCGCTCAGTTTTTTGTGGCCGTAAAGGCGTGGATCGAAGTCGGGACGGATCTTGGTCAGATAGGTTCCGACCGCACCGAGGTGGGCCCATCCCTGCTCGTCCGACGCTTCCTCGATGGCTCGTCGCAGCAATTCCAGTGGCAGCGGCAACTTGCCCGGCTTGTCTGCAGCGGCGGGTGTCGTTGCAGCGATCGACGGAGCGAAATCCGCGCTCGGCCGCTCGTCGCGTGCACCGTCGGACGACTTCGCGGGTGCGACGACGCGCCGAGAGGGCCGCGTGCGGACGCTGGGAGCCGTCGGCGCTACGTCCGGTCGCAACACTTCGGTGTAGATGAACTTGTCGCAGGCCTGCACGAACGCGTCGGGCGTCTTGCGTTCGCCAAATCCGTAAACGAGCAATCCCTCCTCGCGCAGGCGCTGCGCGAGCCGTGTGAAATCGCTGTCGCTCGAGACCAGGCACATGCCGTCGAAACGTCCGGTGTACATGAGGTCCATCGCGTCGATGATGAGCGAGGAGTCGGTGGCGTTCTTGCCGCTGGTGTAGGCGAACTGCTGCACCGGGCTGATCGAATGCTTCAGCAG
>JBKJSW010000370.1:0-4328 GCA_046595765.1 Ahniellaceae bacterium | reverse complement strand
ATGACGTTGCCGGCGGCCGATGCGAAGTACACGGTGGTCGCGAGCGATGTCGATCGCCGCACCGGCGTGCCAAAAGTCAACGCGTTCCCGGATCTCAAGTTCCCTGCGCTGCAGCGTGCGCAGCTCGCCAACGGTATCGACGTGATCCTCGCCGAGCGCCACGACGTGCCGGTGGTGCAGTTTTCGCTGGAGCTCGATGGCGGCTTCGCCAGCGACGACAAGTCGAAGCTGGGCAACGCCGCGTTCGCGATGTCGATGCTCGACGAGGGCGCCGGCGACTACGACGCGCTGGGCTTCGCCAATCGTGCAGAGCAACTCGGCGCGAGCGTCGCCGCCGGCGCTTCGCTCGACGGGGGCAGCGTGTACCTGTCGGCACTCAAGGAGAAACTCGAGCCGTCGCTGGATCTGTTCGCGACGATGCTGCGCGATCCGAGCTTCAAGCAGGAAGAGATCGATCGCGTGCGCGGCCAGTGGCTTGCCGGGATCGCACAGGAGAAGTCGCAGCCCCAGGGCATGGCGTTGCGGGCGTTGCCGCCGCTGCTGTACGGCACGGGCCATCCGTATGGCATACCGTTTTCGGGCACCGGCACCGAGGACTCGATCAAGTCGCTGACGCGCGACGATCTCATCGCCTACCACCGCGACTGGGTGCGCCCTCAGGGCGCGACGCTGCTGGTGGTCGGCGACACCACGCTCGCGGAAATCCAGCCGCTGCTCGAGCAGCATCTCGGCGACTGGCAGGGAACCGGCGCGGCACCCGCGCAAGCGCAGGTCGCGGCGGTCACGTTGCCGGCGCAGCCGCGGGTTTTCCTGATCGACCAGCCGGGCGCGCAGCAGTCGACGATCATCGCCGGCCACGTCATGCCATCGACCATGGACCCCGGCGCGATCCGACTGTACTTCGCCAACGCGGTGCTGGGCGGCGAATTCACGTCGCGCCTCAACATGAACCTGCGCGAGAACAAGCACTGGGCCTACGGTTCCTACAGTTCGATGCAGAACGCGCTGGGGCAGCGGCCGTGGCTTGCGTTCGCGCAGGTGCAGACCGACAAGACCGCGGAGTCGCAAGCGGAAATGCTGCGCGAGATCCGCGAGTACGCGTCGGGCGGGAACGCCGCATCGAGCGCCGAGATCGACAAGATCCGCTCGACCGAGATCCGCGGCCTGCCGGGTTCGTTCGAGACTGGCCGCGCCGTGCTCGGCACCCTCGGCGGCATGGCGCGCTACCACCGCCCCGACGATTACGTGACTCGCCGTGCCGCGGAGATCGAGGCCATGACGCCTGCGCAGGTTACCGAGGCCGCCGCCCGGATCGAGCCGGACGCGTTGACCTGGGTGGTGGTCGGCGACCTCGCGAAGATCGAGGCGCCGCTGCGCGCCGCGCGCATCGGCGAACTCAAGGTGATCGACGCGGATGGCCGCGTGGTGCGCTGATGGTCGCTTCTGCAAGGACGCATGCTTTTCTTCCTTCTCCCTGCGGGAGAGGATCGAGGGTGAGGGGCCGTCCTTGCGGAACCGTTGACGTATTCTTCAACCCAGGCGCAAGTTCAACCCCTCACCCCAACCCCTCTCCCGTCGGGAGAGGGGCTTTGTATTGCAGGCCTCTCAGTCGGAGTTGAAATGAAATTGAGCTCAGTATTCCTGGTGGTGGTCGGCAGTGCGGTGCTCGCGTCGTGCACTTGGGTCGAGCCCGACGCCGCGGGCTCGAATGTGCGCGTTGCCTACAAAGAGGATCTCGCGCGCTGCGCCAAGCGCGGCGAAGTCAATGTTTCGGTCAAGGATCGCGTGTGGTTCTACGACCGCAACGCCCTCAAGGTGCGCGACGAGCTCGAATCGCTCGCGCGCAACGAGGCCGCGCGTATCGGCGCCGACACGGTGCAGGCGACCAACGAGCCACGCGAGGGCGTCCAGGACTTCGCGGCGTACCGCTGCCGCTGAGGCGCGGAGGTTTAACCTCCGCCGCACTGGGCGCCTAGAACTCGCGCGGGTCGAACGAGCCCACGCGCGTCAATCGTGTCAGCGGATAGCCGCCGGAGCCATACGCCGGATCGATCGAGTTCCATCGCAGTGCGGTGACGCGTACCCGTGGGCCCCCGAGCAGGTTCAACTGCTCCGAGATGCTCAGCGTCAATGTGCCCCATGGCGTCCGGGTCACCGTCGCGGGATTGAAGGTGTCGCCGAACACGGCACCGCTCGCGCGCGTCATATCGAAGTTGATCTCGCGCGCGACCGGCGAGACGTTGTCCGCCACTCCGGTGAACCAGATCTGCCGGCCCTGCGGGTCGTACGTGTAATACACGACGAACGCACGCTTGCTCGCCTCCGTCGGGCCAGCCAGCAACTGGAACTGGATGCCCTCGCCATCGTGCGCCGGGTCGAAATACGCACCGCTCGCCGAGACGATCGTGAAGGGAGGCGGCGGCGGCGTGCCAATGCAGCAGGGCGGTGCCGGGCCGGGATCGATGTTCGCCAGCAGCGTCATCTCGCGGATGCTGCCTTCCCATCCCGGCGGGCCGTCGTAGCGGACCCGCATCTGTCGGCTCGCATCGATCGTCAGCGAAAGACTGCCCCAGTCGCTGCGCACCACGTCGGCGGGGTTGAAGGCCGCGCCAAAACGCGCGCCGCGCGTGATCGTCATTGAGGGCACGTGCACGCCCTGGCTCGTACGGTAACCGAGCCCGATCAACCAGCGTGGCCCGGGATTCGGATCGCCCGGCGGTGCGTACGTGTACCAGGTGACGAGGACCTTGCGCTGTTCGATGGGCTGGATCGGGTCGACGCCGATGGGTCGGCCGAGTTCCTCGATCACGATGCCTTCGCCGTCGCGCTGCGGATTGAACCAGGCGCCGCTCGAATACGCGACGCCATAAAAGGTTTGCGCCGCGCCAATGGACTCGCGGCTGCGATGGCTCACCGATTCAGGCAGTGCACTCTGCCGGCACGGCCCGGCGATCCCTTGCGCGAGCCGCGTCTGGCAACTTTGCTCGAACGTGTCGTTGTCGAGTTGCGGAGCAATCAGCGTATCCCAACCCGCGTGCAGCTCCGCCGGCGTAAATCCGCAGTGGCTGGGCACGGACTCCGCCACTGTCTCGTACACCCGTCCCGCGCCCGGGTACACGAGGGGCACCAACGGCGCCGCGAATACGCGGTCGGCGCGTCCGGACGCCGTCAATTCATCCTTGCTGGTGCGGATCGAGACGATGCGCGCCGTGGCACTACCGTCCGGACGGCTGCTGCGCTCGAAGTCGAGGCGTGTGAGCAGGTTTTCCTGCGCGACCCTGCGAATGCGCGCATCCAGTACGACGTTGCCATACGCCAGGTCGCGAGGAACGGCAGGGGCCGCCCTGCTGGTGCGGTTGAAGAAGATGTTGCGATTCGCGAGCTTGTCCGGCGCACGCAGCAATTCGGAAAGCCCGAAAGTTGCGTAGGCGAGATTGGTGAGCAGGAAATCCTCGTCGCCGATCCCCGTGAACTGCTGGATCTGCGCAAGCGTCGAGATCTGCGCGCCGCTGCGCAGCACGCTCGGGATGCCAATCCCCGTACATTGCACGACGTCCGCGAGCGTGCGCAGCAGGTCCACGTTGTCGAGGTCGAACGCGCCAAGGTTCGCGGGGATGTCGCCCAGGTCCAGCGCCCACGGATACGGCGACGCTCCGCGCGGAAGTTCGCCGCTGGTGCCATCGCAGAAGGCGTCGTAGATCTGGCGGATGTCGAAGGCGAAGTCCCACGCCGCGAGGCCGTCGTCGACCGCGCAGAACGCGAGCACGCCGCGGGTCTTGTCGCGGAAGCGCGGATCCTCCGCGAACTTGAGCGCCGTCAGGCCGCCCATCGAGCCACCCACGGGATAGAACGCGCCGGGCGCGCCGAAGCGCTGCGTGAATGCGCCGACCAGTTCGGCGTTGTCCTCGATCGCGGTGAACAGCGCCCAGCCGCTCTGCCGGTAGCCGCTCGCAGCCACCGCATAGCCTGCCGCGAGTTGCGTCGACAGCAGCGGCCCAAGGTCCGGATTGGTGTCCGCCTCATGGTGATAGCCGTGCTGCAGCAGCACCAGCGGGCCACCCGGGTGCCAGCCGTCCGGCACCGCGATGCGGTACAGCGCGCCGCCGGGTGTGGTGCCGGTGACGTCGGTCACTGCCAGCGCCGGCAACCCAACCAACGCCAACAGCGCAATCAGGCAGAGCTTGAAAGAGCGGACGAAAACGTCCATATGTGGCGGAACCTTGGCTTCCGCAGCGTTTGCGGGCGCGCAGTCTAGCCGCTACGGTGCGTAGCTCGGCTGAACCCCATCCGGAAAAACCCATGCTGTATCAGAATGTTGCAATTGCCAG
>JBKJSW010000262.1:0-4165 GCA_046595765.1 Ahniellaceae bacterium | reverse complement strand
CGCTTCTGGCCGACGTACTTGGTGTGCAGGTAGCGCTCGAGTCCTTCCGCGGCGGTCAGCCGCTCCAGTGCGCGCAGTTTTTCCTCGGTGCCGAGCCCGAAGTTGCCCGCGGCCTTTTCCAGGCGCTGGTGCATCCACAGGCGTTGCGCTGTGTCGGCGATGTGCATGAACTCGGCCCCGATGCGCCATGCCGATGACGATTTCCTTGATGCCGTCGCTGCCGGCCCGCTGCAGCAATGAGTCCATCATCGGAATCAGGCTGTCGCCGCCTTCGAGCGAGAAGCGCTTCTGGCCGACGTACTTCGTGTGCAGGTAGCGCTCGAGTCCTTCCGCGGCGGTCAGCCGTTCCAGTGCACGCAGTTTTTCCTCGGTGCCGAGCCCGAAGTTGCCCGCGGCCTTTTCCAGGCGCTGGTGCATCCACAGGCGTTGCGCCGTGTCGGCGATGTGCATGAACTCGGCCCCGATGGTCGCCGAGTAGGTTGCGCGCAAGAGGTCGAGGATCTGCCGGAGGGTCAGCCGTGGCGGCGCGCCCAGCGATCCCGTGTCGAATTCGATGTCGAGATCGGCGTCGGCGAGTCCGTGGAACGCGAGTTCGAGGTCCGCCGCGGACGGCGGCACGCTCAACTCGAGCGGATCGAGCCGCGCCGCCAGATGGCCACGCGACCGATAGGCGGTGATCAGGCGTGCCACTGCCGTCTGCTTGGCGTCGATCACGCCCGAGGCAGGACCACTGCTGCGCTGACCGCTGACCCGCTCGGCAAACGCGGCCTGGATCGGCCCGTGTGCAATGTCGCGCGGACCTTCGGGCAATGCATCGAAGTAGCGGCGCCAATCGACCGGCACGCTGTCGGGGCTCTCGAGGAATTGCTCGTAGAGCATTTCGGCGTAATCGGCGTTGCCGCCCGCCAGGTGCGAGGAATCGAAGAATCGCTGGCGGTTGGAACTCACGCGCGGGTCTGCCTGGAGAGACGCAACGGAGTACGTCCGGATGAAAAAATGCGCGCCGCAGCGAAGCGGCGCGAGGGCCGCGAAGTATAACTGCCTGAAGTCGGGCCTGCGCTAGAGGCCGAGCCGGCGGAGCGCGATGTCCTGCTGCGCGCGTTGCCAGTGGTGCTCGAAACGGTTGCCCAGCGCGGCCGCGCGATGCGGGTCGTGCATCGACGCCTCCGAATGCACACTGTCGGAACGCGGCTGCCAGTACACGCCGCCGGTGTCGTCGTACACGAACGCGTCGTCGTCAAGACCCGATTCGTCGACGTCGACGCGACGGATTTCGATGAAACTTGGCAGTCTCCTCGACAGTTCCAGCAGGCGGTGGCCGTCACGCGCCATGCGGCGGGTATCGCGCAGCAGCAGGCGTACGCCGGCCCCCCGGCCGGAGAGGGCCACGCGCTGGACCTCCGCAATGAAAGACGGGCGGTCGAGCAGGAGTGGATCACCGTCGAAGCTGAAGATGGACAGCCGGTGCCGGGCCTGGGCGGCGATGCGGTCCAGAAAATCCCTGGCCTCGTCGAGCGTGGCGAGTGCCTGCCGGTCCACCGGAACCGGCGTGCGGTCGGGTGCTTCCGGTGCTTCTATGCGCGCACGCATGTCCTGGTGCGGGATGCCCGCTTCCATGTACTCCGGACCATCGGCCACGAAACCGAAGGCGGCATAGAAGGGGCGCGCGTGCGTCTGCGCGTGCAGGGCGACCGACAACATGCCGCGCACGCGCGCCTGTTCCATCAGCGTGCGCATCACCGCGGCACCGACACCGCGACCGCGCCACGCCGGCAGCACGGCCATACGGCCGATGGTTCGCAGCGGCGTGAGGCGACCGCAGCCGATGGGCTCGTGCGTGTCGCTGTCGAGCGCGATCACGTGCTGCGAAGTCGCGTCGAGCTCGTCCCATTCGAGCGCGTCGGGCACCCGCTGTTCGATGATGAAGACGGTCTGGCGCACGGCACGCAGGCGCGAGCGATCCCCCTCATGCGACCAGTCGGCCAGCTCGATCAGGAACCCGGCGTCCGCAAATCCTGCCTTGGTCACTCGCACACCTCCTCAGTCCGCATCATCGCCGCCCATCACCAGGTGTCCGGCGGACAGTAGTTCGCGCACGCAGTTCCACTCATTGACGGAGAGTCCATCAAGGTCGGATGCGCGGTAGCGCTTGCCGGACTGCAGCAGCCGCGCCAGCCGCGGCGTCGCGTTGAACGCCTGGCCGGAAAAGTGCAGCCGGGCCCGACGGCCACGCAGCTGCCAGGCGTAGCGGCTCCAGGGATGGCGGTGCAACAACGCGCCTTGTCCCAGCGCGCTGCGCACTGCTGCGATCGTCGGTGCATCGGGCGGCGGCGAAATCTCGTGGGCGGCGCGGTAGCGGGTGATGAAGGAACCGAACCAGTCGGAAAACTCCTCATCGGAGAGGTCCGTCGTCCTGCGCAACGCCGCGCGTACCTGGGCGACGACGTCGGTCGCAATCCGTGCCGGATCGTTCGGCGGCGCAACGATGCCGTCACGGAGTCGGCGTGCTTCCGGCGTGCGGTCGGCGACGAACTCGGCCGCATCGGTCACCAACTCCGCGAGCGAAGGCGCGCGCATGCCGATCGAACAGGTCAGGCAGTGATCGACGGCGACGCCGTGGTGCGGCACGTCGGGAGGCAAATACAGCATGTCTCCGGGAGCCAGTGTCCAGTCATGCGTCGGCGAGAACTCGCGGAGCATTTTCAGTTCGACGTCGTCGCGAAACGCGCGCGAGGTGTCCCGGCGCGCATCGATCTGCCAGCGCCGGTGTCCCTCGGCCTGCAACAGGAAAACGTCGTACAGATCGACATGCGCGCCCACGGAGCCACCGGGTGCCGCGTAGCTCACCATGACGTCGTCCACGCGCCAATCGGGCACGAAGCGGAAGTGCTCCAGCAGCGAATCGACCTCCGCAAGCAACTTGTCGCAGTCCTGCACGAGCAGGGTCCAGTCCCGCTCGGGCAGGGTGGTGAAGCGGTGCTCCTCGAAGGGCCCGAGCTCGAGCGTCCAGCCGTTGCTCACAGGATCGTGCACGACGATGCGGGCGCTCGCGATGGGTTCGCAGGCAAGGCCTGCAAGGTCATTGGCATCGAGCGGCGCCACGAAATCACGGAACGCACCACGCACCAGCAGCGGCCGTTGCTGCCAGTAGTCGCGCAGGAATTGCTCAGGCGGCATGCCGAGTGGTGGCCCCGCGCCGCCGTCCACCTCGATGGGCAGCGACGCAGTGACGGATTGACCGCGAGACGTGCGCACGGTTGACTAGATTTTGCGTGCGAGCAGGGCGGCGAGCCCGGTATAGCTCGCCGGAGTCAGCTGCAGAAGGCGCTGCCTGGCGTCGGCAGGCAGGGCCAACGATTCGATGAACTCGCGCAGCGATTCGCGCGTGATGCCGCGACCGCGGGTCAGCACCTTCAGTTGTTCGTACGGCTCGGGCAGCCCGTATCGTCGCATGACCGTCTGGATCGGCTCCGCAAGCACTTCCCAGGCGGCTTCAAGGTCGGCGTCGAGCCGCGCCGGCTCGACGCGCAGCTTGCCGAGTCCGCGGCGCAGCGAACCGCAGGCGATGAGGAAATGCCCGAACGCCGTACCGAGTGCGCGCAGCACCGTCGAATCCGTGAGGTCGCGCTGGAACCGGGAGACCGGCAGCTTCGCCGAGAAGTGCTCGAACAGCGCGCCGGCAATGCCGAAATTGCCTTCGGCATTTTCGAAATCGATCGGGTTCACCTTGTGCGGCATGGTGCTCGAACCGACTTCGCCGGCCTGGACGGTCTGCTGGAAGTAACCGAGCGCGATGTAGCCCCAGAGGTCGCGGCAGAGATCGATGCCGATCGTTCCGATGCGCCGGCTGGTGTCGCACAACTCGGCGATCGCGTCGTGCGGCTCGATCTGCGTGGTGTATTCGTTGAATTCGAGTCCCAGCGACTCGACGAAGGCGCGCGCGAACTGCGGCCAATCGATCTCGGGGTAAGCGGCCACATGTGCGTTGTAGTTGCCGACGGCGCCGTTGAACTTGCCGGGAATCGTCTGCTCGCGCAGCGCATGTTGCTGCCGGCGCAGGCGTGCCACGACATTGGCAAATTCCTTGCCCACCGTGGTCGGCGACGCGCTCTGCCCGTGCGTGCGCGACAACATGGGCTGGCTCGCATGCGCTTGCGCGAAGCCC
>JBKJSW010000160.1:0-3375 GCA_046595765.1 Ahniellaceae bacterium | reverse complement strand
GCCGAATAGGATCTTCTTGTTCACGGTCACACCTTTCTGAAAAGTTAGCGGTCGTACGGAACGGGGGTGGTGCGCTACCTGGGCGAGAACGACGTTGACGAGACCCGGGGGCGCGTCGGCCTGGCCGAGTGAATCGATGAGACCGGCCAGCGCGTTGAGTTCGGCGGCGCGATCGCGAGCTTCACTACTCTCGCTCATCATCCGTGCCAACCGGTCGTGCTGTTCCGGTGTCAATGTCTGGTCGAGCGCGCCCTGAAGCAGCGCTTCGAGTTCGGGACTAATCATCGGTCTTCCTTCCCTGCTTCCTTCCATCGGAGCAGCAGCTCACCGAGCCGCTGGCGCGCGCTGTAGAGGCGCGACTTCACGGTTTTCTCCGGAATCGCCAGTGCCTCGGCGATTTCCTCGTACGACTGTCCGGCGAAATGCCGGAGCACGACAACTGCGCGGTAGTCCGGCGTGAGCTGCAGCAGCGCGGCCTCAATTTGTGCGCGCCGCTCCTCCGCCAGGGTCGTATCGAACGGGCTGCCGCCGCCGGCGACGTCGGTATCGAGCGGTTCTTCGTGACGCCGCTGCCGATTGAGGTTGAGGCACTCGTTCACCAGGATCCGATACAGCCAGCTGTAGAACCGGAAGCTCGGGTCGAAGCTCACCAGATTCTGGTGCGCCTTGACGAAGGCGTCCTGCGTGGCATCGCGCGCGTCCTCCTGATTGCCGAGCATCCTGAAAGCCACGGTATACATCACCCGTTGATAACGAGTCACCAGCACCCCGAATGCCTCGGTCTGGCCCGCCAGCGTCTGGCGAACCAGCGCAAGATCTTCGGTGTCCGATGATAAATACACGTGGCGCATGAAATAGTTGGTGAGAAAATCGATACGTAGCATATGTCCAACGCACCGCTACCGGGGACCAGTTGACATCAGAACGCCGCCAGATGTGGCGAGTAGTTACAAAAACGTCAGCCGAGGATGGAAACCCGGTGCTTTTCGTCCAAGGCCGGCTGGGTCACGCTGGTGCGTCCGAGCTTGAGGCCACGTTGCTCCAGCAGCCCCATGGCGCCGCGAACCTGGTGATCGATCTGTCTGAAGTCGATTACATCAGCAGCGCGGCACTGAAGGTTTTTGAGGCCATTGCCGGCCGTCAATCCCAGCAAGGCGGCCTGCTCGTGCTGCGAGCCCCGTCGGTGGCGGCGCGTCTGTCGTTGGAACTGTCTGGACTGCTGTCGCTCGCCGACTCTGCGTCGGACGCCGTCGATCGCTAGCCGTCCTTGCTTTCGCGTGGCGAGCTGCGGGAAAGACTTCTCGCGCGGGTTGGTGACCATCGCAAACGCCTCGGCGGCGTCGGCTTGTGCATCTTGGACGCCATCCCCAGCGGGGTGATGCCGCCATTGGTCACGTTCAGCGCCTCCAATACAGCCTATCGTGTTGACCGACCGCGGCTCGGCTCATATACTCCGCCGATGTCACAGACCACGACTCGGCAATTCATGGGTGTTGGGTTCGCGGCGATCATCACAGCGATGCTCTGTACCGCGGTGGTTTGGGTGCGGGGGCAAAGCGGCGTCTCGGAAATCTGGGTTACCGATCAAAGTGGAACCGGTGGCCGGTTACTGGTGTATGACGCCCACCACGTGCACCTCGATGCCGCAAACGCGGTGCCAGCGGTTTTCCCAATTGATGCCGATGACAATCCTCAGACATTAACCATTGGCGACGTATGCCGGTCGTTAACCGGAAGCACCCCCACTCGCGCGCACGTCATCGAATTCAACCGGACCGCCAGCCACGCGATCCTGTCGTTTGTCGCCACTGGACATGTCGCATTTATCGATGCCGCCACTCGCACGCCCGTGGGTTGCGTCGACGTCGGAGTACAGGCACATGCGGCGACCGCAGCGCCGGACAGCAGCTACGTTGTGGTGGCCAATCAGAATGGCAAATTGCTGCAGCGCATTCGCACCAATTACGCCAGCAATACGTTCACGCTCGACGATGCCGCGACGCTCAACCTGGCGACGTGTACGACTCCGAATGGTGTGCCCTGCCAGGATGCGGCACCGACGCAGTCGAACGTGCGTCCGGATAATGCCCCGATCTACCCGGCGTTTGACGCGAGCGGACGTTTCATCTTCGTCACGCTCCGGGGCGGCGGCATGTTTGTCGTGGACGGCACGGCGACGCCAATGCGCATCGTCTCAGAATATGACCGGAACACAGTGCACGCGAACGGGTTAATCGGAGTTGAATCGAACGGAAAAATGTATATCAATTCCGGCGGTGGCGACGCGGGGAATCCCACGGAATACGACGTCTACAGCTTTCCGATCAGCGACTTCCCGGCGTCGGGGTTCACGCCCGTGAACCGGCCGGCGCCACGTGTGGTGATAAGCCGTGATACCGGTGACCACGATGCGCATGGCCTGATGCTCACGCGTAATCGTTATCTGTGGAGCGCCGATCGCTTCAGTAACACCATCGACGTCATCGATACGGTGACCGACACCGTTGTCAGCACGTTCTCACTGGCAGGCACCGTGAGTGCCGATCCCGGACCGGATCTGCTCGCCTTGCATCCACGGATTGATTACGCACTGGTTGCGCTGCGCGGACCGTGTCCGCTGACCGGCAACGCGCCTGGGATTAACAATGCCGTCGGAACCACGCCCGGCGTCGGACTGATTTCGATCGATAACGGCGGCCTGAGCGGACGTCTGCAAAGCATCGCGCCGATCCAAAACGTCGATTCCACGATTTCAAGCTGTGCGCCGGCCGGAGCGGCACCGTCAAACAATCGCGCTGACGTTCACGCGATTGCAGTGAGATTAACCGCGCGGCCTTAGTACTGCGTTCCACAATTACGGTGACTCTCGGCTGGAGATGCGTCCCACCTCGCGGAGACGCCGCCTTCGGATTTGGATGACATCCACGCCGAACTAACCAGCGCTCGACACTACCGAAGATCTACCCAAGGCTGGCGCGCTGCAGGGACTTTACCAATGGAGCGCTCTACAGTGCGCCGCGTCTGGGTGGTTTCTGGGCACTCGCCGCACATTTCGCGGAGAGACCCCCTTCTTATTTGGTCGTTGCGCTCGCGGTAGCGACACACTGCCACTTGCCGTCGGGCATCTTGACCCACGTGTCAGCAAACCGCTCACGACCATCGAACGCCTTGCCCGATCCGTCGGTGCCTTTGCCGGTCCATAAACCCGTCACCACCGCGGTGTCGCCGTGGACCTGCACCTTCATGTCGCTGATCTCGTTGACCTGCCACTTGCCCTTGCTGGTCATTGCGACATAGGCCGCCTTGGTCTGTATCGTTCCGTCAGAGCCAAGCACGACAATGTCGCAATGACCAGCAAGGGCAAGTGGCAGGTCA
>JBKJSW010000121.1:0-8084 GCA_046595765.1 Ahniellaceae bacterium | reverse complement strand
TGCGAAGCCGGCGCGAACTCGAGCCTGCGCTGCGGGTCGTCGTGATGACCGAGCGCACTGTGCACGGGCACGAGGCCGTCGCCAATCAACCGGTCCGCCGTCGCACTGCGCTTGGCTGCCGCGGTCGCGGCGATCGCGTGACAGGCCACACCGTCAGGCAACGGCACGATCGGTCGACTGTCGGGCTTCCGGTGGAAACGGTCGCGACCGTGGCCCTCTCCGTCCAGCACATGGCCATGGCGAAGATCAGTGATGCCTGCGCTGCGCAACTTGCCGAGCATGGCGAACGGCGCGGTGTACGGCGTGCCGTCCAGCATCGTGTCCACCCAGTTGCCGGCGCGTTCGAGCGGCGCGCCGTGGTGCGGCGTGCCGAGGAACACGATGTGTTTGAGCCGCGTCGGCCAGCGCAAAGCGTCGCGCGCGGCGTGATGGCAAGCGCTACGGATCACCAGCCCGCCCATGCTGTGCGCGACCACCGCGATCTCCTCGATTGGGGTCGGCCAACGCGCGATGAGCTGATCGAGTAGCAAAGCCAGCTCGCGACCGTTCTGAGCGATGTGCCGGCCGGAGTTGTAGCGCAAGTAAATTGGCGTATGGCCGAGTGCCGTGGCAAGCGCCGCGCCATGGTCGACGACGGCGCCGTCGCTTTGCACTCGCCACTGCAGGTCGTTCAGGCAAAGGCCGTGTATCAGCAGCAGTACTTTGCCCGATGTCGCAGGCAGTTGGGACTTCTTGCCGTGGTCGAGTGCCTGGCCGCGATAGCGCAGCGTCATCGGCGTCGCGAGGGGGTTGTTGCTGGCGATCAGGTGATCGCCCATCACGCCATTGAGCGCAGCGATCACGGCTTCGCGCGCATGCGACCCGGGCGCAGCGTCGGCGGCGCTCGCGAGCGCGGGATCGAGCTTCGCCAACAGCGCATCTGCACCCTTGCCCAACATCTGCGCGCCGGCGCGGATGCTCTGGTAGACGAGGCCCGTCAATCCGCCCGTCTGCCCCGGCTCGGCACCACCGCGCACGCCGAGCGTGTCCCACACTGACTGGTGCACGCCTTCGGCGATCCGGGTCACGCCCGCGACTGCCTGCGTCGCCAGCTGCGCGACTCCGCGCAAATCCGATGCGCGCAGATGCTTTGGCGGCGTCGCGGCTGTCGGCTTGGTCATGCGCGGCGGTCCCTTCCCGAGGTTGGATGAGTATGCACTCCGATCACAAGGTGCGGTCGGGAGTGGACTCGCGCGCTACGGGCGTTTCGGTCGCCAGGCCCACTGCATTTCGCAGCGTATCGGTGACTGACCTGCCGCGTCGGTAACCGTCACCGGTACCAGCAGCTCGCCGCGCGAATCGCTGTGCAGTCGCGCGATTTCTTCGGCGGGGATTCGCGCGACCGCGCGCAGCGCTCCCTGCACGCGCTTGTCGAAGTGCACGGCCATGCGCTGGATCACGGGAACGGCGTCGTCGCGCAGGTGCATGCCGAGTGCGAGTCCGCTGGCGGTTTCCGCCACCAGCACCATGGCGGCGGCATGCAACGTGCCGATATGGTTGCGCACGTGGCGACGGTTCGCGATGGAAACCTCAACCTCGCCCTCGTCCAGTCGCTCTATGCGAAGGCCAGCCGTGCCCACCAATGGAATCGTGCGGCCGATCAGGAATGAACGCAACGGCGTACGGATTGCGGCCGGCCACCGCGCAAGGGGTCGCAAGGTGCGCCGCAATCGATTGTCGAAAGGCGGATCCGTCACGCGAAACTCCTGCTCGATCGGCGCATTCGGTGTCCAGCATACCGGTTGCCCGGCAAGGCTTCTGTCGCGGCAAGCGCTGGCGTCTCGCAACGACCGCCACGCCCGCGCTCATTCGCCTTCGAATCCGTCGCGGAACAGCATGTCGCCAGGAATCTGCGCGAACACGCCGCCCGCATAGGCATAGGTCTGGCTGTTCGATGTCTGGCCCGCGTCGTGCTGTCCCAACGACACCAGCAACGCGTAGTTGGCGCTCTCCGCAACGCCGCCGCCAGCCGCATCGACGCTCGCGCGGTCCAGCCGATAGGCCGTTTGGGCGAGCGCGGTGCTCACCGCGAGTAGCAGCGCGACACCGCTGGCGCCGAGTATGCGAATCGTCCTTACACTCACCGTGCGGCGGGCAGTACCCGTCCTCCACGCGACGCTCATGGAAAAGCGTCGGGCGTGGCTTCAAGTGCGTCCAGGCGCATGACAAGCGATGCGAGTGCTTCGCGCAGCGCAGCGTTCTCGCGCTCGAGCTTCTGGTTGAGTCCCTTGATCGCGGCAAGTGCCACGCCGTCGGCGTCCACCGTGCCGATGTAGCGCTCGTCGCCACCGAGCCCGAACGCCGCCTTGAAGTCTTCGGCGACGGGGCCGATGTGCAAGCCCGTCTCGGCGCCCTTGTAGCGCCATTGCTGCACGGGCATCGCCAGCAGTCGCTCGAGCACCGCGTCCGCGTTGACGGGCAAGAAGTCCCGCTTGAAGGTGCGGCTCGACCCGTTGGTCCACACCCCGCCGAAGGTGAGATGCGCGCCGTTACCGCTGTTGGGGATCGAGCTTATACCGACGTGGATGGGATGCTGCGGCAGGAAATAGGTTCCGCTGGCGTCGCCACGGAACAGGCTGAGGTACCGGCGGAACTGCGTGCCATCCGAAATCAGTTGCAGAATCGGTGTCTCGACGGTCGCGGAATTGCGGTTGACGATGTCGAGGAATGCGTTGCCCGATCCCGAGTCGTCGGTGCGGATGCGGAAACTGGTGTCTGTCCCCGCGGTGCCGAGCGTAAGGTTGACGGCGGAGTGCGCTGTCCCGCTTGCGCCGATCACCACGTCTATCGAGCCGCCCGCAGTGTCAGGCCCTACCGTCAACTCGGTGGCGCTCGATTGCGGTGTGCGATTGATACCGACTCCGCTGGCCGCGCGCACCATGAACTGGTTCGTCGCCGAATTGTTGAACGCCGTTGCAGAAGAACCATCGGTGAACAGGAACGAGCCGGCAGTCGGCGTCGAGGGCGTGGCTCCGACGAACAGCGATCCGTCGTAGCCCAGGCGCAATCTCTGCAAGTAGCCGGTGAACGGCGTGGTCCCTACCGCGCTGATGCCGAGATGGCTGCTGCCGGGATCAGTGCCGACCGCACCGAGGTTGAAGAACGCAGTGCCGCCGCGTGGCCACAATGCGAGGTCCGCGTTCGGTTCGACCGGGCCTGGCGAGCCACGCACGGTAAGCTCCGTGCTGTTGTTGAAGCGTGCGCCGTTGATGGTCACGCCGACGTCGGCGCGAAGGTCGAGCGGCAAGGCGTTGGTGGTGCCGAGGAACTGTCCCGCGCTCGCGGCGTTGCCCGCGAGGTTCCACGCGGGCGGCCCCACCACCCCGGCTGCGAGATCGATCGCGGCCACGCTGCCGTCCGCAATGCGGCCGCTGTCCACCGCATTGGGCGCGAGCTTGGCGTTGCTGACCGCGTTGTCGGCAAGGCGCGCGGTGAGCACCGAGCCGTCGGCGAGCTTGTTTGCGTCGACGGAGGCGTTGCCGAGCTTGATTCCCGTCACGGCGGCGTCGCCAAGCTTTGCCGTGGTAACCGCGCCTGCGCCGAGCTTGGGTGAAGTTACCGCGCCGTCCTGGAGCTTGGGAGTCGCGACGGCGCCGTCCGCGATCTTGATCGAACTGACCGCGTTGTCGCCAAGCTCCGCGGCAAGCACGCTGCCGTCGGCAATCTGCATCGATCCGACCGCGTCGGTGGCGAGCTCCAGGTCGGTGACGCTGGCGGCTGCGGGTTTCAGCGCGTACGGCGCGGCGGTGAGTTCCTGGCGCGGGTTCAACACCTCGTAGGCGCCGCTCGAGTTGCCGGCGCGGATCGCGATCTCGAAAAAGATCGCATCGCCGAGGAACAGCGTCCGCCCGAAATCAACCTTGGTCGTGAACGCGCCACGCACGATCAGCACGTTGTCCAGTTCCTCTGGCGGCGCGAGCGCCGTGCCGACGAGGCGATCCGGATACGGCGTGATGCGCAGGTCGAACACGCCATCCGCCGGTTCGGCGTTGACGCTGAGCACGCCCTGCACGCTGACCGCACTACCGAGGAGATCGGCAGCGGCCGGACCAAACGTCGCAAGACCCAGCAGCAGCACAAACAAATTGCGCATGGTGGCTATCCTCGATCTATTCCGTAGCGGCGGTCTCGATCACCGACCACTTCCACTGGACCGGTACACGCAAGGCCTGGTCGCGCGCGGCCAGCAGATCGCCGCGTGCGAGCCGCAGCGACGCCGCCAGTGCGCGGATCGATGCGTGGTGGGTGGGTGCGACATCGTGGCCGCCCGATGTCCCGCTAAAGACCTTCGAAGCCGTCGCTGAAGACTCGCTCGTTGTCGTAGAACTGCACTTGCCCCGCGTTGGGAAAACCGCGCACTGTTCGGTGCGGTGCGGCGGCGAACACCACGTTGCCCGCGACCGCGACCGCTGTGCCGAGGCGATCGCCTGCTGCGGGTGCCTCGGCGAGCGCCAGTTGTGCGCGCGGCACGTAGAAAGTGTCGCCCGCAACCGTTTGCGTCTCGAATACGTAGGCCTGTCCGCTGTCAACCGGGCCGTCGTTGTGCCGCGGCGCGCCTACTACCAATCGATTACCGGACGCGGCCAGGCTGCTGCCGAAGAAAGCGCTGGCCTGTGCGTTGGGCGCGAAGAGTTCGTCGTCGAAATCGTAGAAACCGTCGCTGCCGAGCAGATACACCCGCACCGATCCCGCCGAAGCGATACCACCCGGCGCGTCGCGGCCGCGCGCGGAAATGAAGAGCGTGTTGCCGCTGGTGCGGATCGCGCTGCCGCCGAGATCTCCCACCGCGATCGCAGGCGCAAATGTCTGCTGTAACGCCCAGTCACCGGCAATGCGTTCGTAGAAGTACGCCGAACCGACCAGCGACATGCCCTGCACGATGCGGTTCGGCGCGCCAATGAAAAGCCGGTCGGTACCGATCAGAAAATCCTGGAAATGAAGAGCGCTGCCGAAGGTTTCGAAGCCTTCGACGACCGGCGTAAATTCGCCGCCATTCTGCAAATAGTCCCCGGCGGCGGACGATCGCAGGTACAAGGTGACGCGCCCGGTATCCGGGTTTTGGCTCGTCTGGTTGTAAAGCGGAGCACCGGCGGCGGCGTACGTCCCGGTAAGCGCCACGGATGCGCCGAACCGCTGCTCGGCCTGGATGATCCCCGAATCATTACGGTCGCGGAATTGCCAGATGCCATTTTCGTCGCGCCGATAAAAGTACACGGCACCAGCGTTCGCGAGGCCGTTGACCGTCTCGCCCGGTGCCCCGACCATCAGGTCGCCGCCGGATAGCGCCACCGCTGCGCCGAACTCCATTCCAGTTTGCAGATTGGCAATCGGCACACTGATGACGTTGGAACTGTTCTCAATCCAGACGCCATTCTCGTTGCGGAAGATGTTCACGCGTCCGACATCGGGTGCGCCGCTGGAACCGGAGACATCCGCGTGCGGTAGGCCGATCGCGATGAAGCTTCCAGACACCGACATCGACGTGCCGAATTCGGCCACTTGATTGGCTTGATTGGAGCCGAACTGGCCGATTGGCATGTAAGTACCCGTCGTTCCGCCCACGGCGGTAGCGGCGACCAGAATTGCTGCAAGAGCGAGCCCGGCGCGGGCCATGCGAGACGTCGTGAACATGCGGATATTCCGGTGGCGGACAGGGCGAGTCCACAACGCGCTGCGGCGTGGGTCTCAAGTCAGTACACGCAGAAGAGCGACGGCGGCGGCCACATGGGCCCGGTTTTCCTGGCGCGGCGGATTATTACTGTTCGGCCGCCAGCAATTTGCGCTGCGCTTCCAGGGCTGCCAGCACGCTGGCGCTTTCGCGATAGCGGACGGTCGACTCGTTGACGACGGTCGCGAGTTGCGCCAACGCGGTGCGTGCCAGTGCTTCGCCTTCGACGCCCCGCCCGAGATGCGCGAGCGCCAGGCCGCGCGCGACAGTGCCGTGCAGGACCAGTGGCTCGGGTTGCGCGGTCTGCAGACTGGCACTGCGATTGATGCCACGCGCCAACATGGCTTCGGCCTCTGCATAACGCTTTTGCGCCAACAGCGACAAGCCGTAACGCACCTCAGCGAAGCCGAGCGTGGTGTGCTTGATGAGCGTGCCGATCCTGAGCGCCTCGGCAAACGCCGCGTTGGCCCGCGCGAAGTCACCCCGTTCGGTCGCAACGGTACCCAGCCCGGCATTGACGCTCACCAGCACCGGATGCTCGGGATCGAGCTTGGCCAGCGCCAGCGTGCGGGCCGCGTCGATTTCCGCATGCGCCTCTTCCAGCCGATCAAGCCCCAGCAACGCCTGGCCTAGCCCGTTGTGCAACCACACCATGCGCGGATGATCGGGTCCATTCGCTTTGGCGAAGAGCTGCATCGCGCGACGCTCCGCGGTCTCGGCTTCGGCGTAGCGTTCCAGTTGAGCGTAGACGGCGGCGAGGTTGTGCCAGTCGACCGCGAGCGCGGGATCGTCCTCGCTCCCCAGAAGAGCCGTACGATCTTTGAGGATGGAGCGATACTCAACCAGCGCTTCCGGGATGCGATTGCGCAGGAACATCTGCTTGGCGAGCGTGGTCCGGATGCCGATGCGTCCGGTCAACGATTCTTCGTCATCCGGCAGCGTCAGCGCAGCGCGCAATGCTTCGCGCGCATCCTGCTCCCCACCGTCCAGGTCGCCGCCTTCCTCGCGGATCTGGGCGCGAGCCTGCAGCGCACCCGGGAGCGTGCGTACCGCGCGTCCCGGCAACTTGCGCAACTGGGGAATCGCGGCATCGAGCAACGGCAACGCAGCCTGCGGCCGTCCGAGATGCCACAGGCTTTCGGCGAGCGCGACGCGCAGTTCCGCCTGGGACTCGGGGATGTCGCTCAAGTCCGCGTTGACCCGTTGCGCCGCGGCATCGAGCAGTTCGACAGCTTTGTAGTCGTCGCCCTTGCCCCCCGCCGCAGAAACCGGATTGACGTCTCGGAGCAGGTCGACGACGAAATCGGTGGTGCGCGTCGCGCGATCGGCCTGCGCGGTCGCCTTGATGCGTTCGGCATCGGCGATGGCACGTGCGGCGCGCTCGCTGTTCGCGAACGACAGGGCCACGACGGTGGCAGCGATCAGTCCGGCGAAGGCCATCGTCACCGCCGCCATCGCCCACGCGTTGCGGCGCATGAACTTGCCCGTTCGATAGCGCCAGTGGTCGGCGCGGGCACGCACGGGCCGACCGTCCAAAAAACGCTTGAGGTCGTCGGCGAGTGCCTGCGCAGAGGGATAGCGGCGCGCGGGGTCGCGGCGCAGCGCCAGCAGCACGATCTGGTCGAGATCGCCGCGCAGCAGCTGCGCGAGGCGCCGACGCTCGCGGCTATCCGTCCACGTGCCGTGGATTCCTGGCGCAGTCATGACCCCGGTACTCGGTCGCTCCATCGAGTCCTGGGCAGCAACGGCTTCGCGCATGCGTTCGCGCAGGCTGCGCTCGGGCAGCTGTCCGACCAGCAGCTCGTACAACATCACGCCGAGCGAATAGACGTCCGTGGCGGTCGAGATGGGCTCGCCCAGCAGTTGCTCGGGCGCGGCGTAAGCCGGCGTCATCGCGAGCGTCGTGGTCGCATTGTCGTCGCTCGCCGCGAGCAGCTTGGCGATGCCGAAATCCAGCAGCTTGACCTGTCCTCTCGCGTCGACCATGACGTTGGAGGGCTTGAGATCGCGGTGCACGATGAGGTTGACGTGGGCGTGCGCCACTGCCTCGCAGACCACGACGAAGAGTCGCAGGCGCGCGCGCAGGTCGAGACCCTTTGCGTGCGCATGACGCATCAGCGTCTCACCCTCCACCAGTTCCATCGCGAAATACGGATTTCCCTCGGCGTCCAATCCGCCGTCGAGGAGATGCGCAATATTCGGGTGACTGAGCTGCGCGAGGATTCGGCGTTCGCGCAGGAACCGCTCCCGCAACGTGGCATCCGTCCTGCCGAGCGTCATGCGTTTGAGCGCCACGCGCTGCACGAAGTCCTCGGTCTCGCGCTCGGCGAGGAACACCTCGCCCATGCCGCCCTGGCCGAGTACGCCGAGCACGCGA
>JBKJSW010000315.1:0-3195 GCA_046595765.1 Ahniellaceae bacterium | reverse complement strand
TCGCTGGCGCCGATCCAGCCGCCTTGCGGATTGACCATGATCGCCTGGTAGCCGCCGTAGGGTCCGTTGGCGAAGCGCACGGAGTGGCCCTTGTTGAGGAGCGCGCGCACGGTGGCGTACGTGAAGCCCGTTTCAAGATCGACCTCTCCGCCATTGCTCATCACGGTGCCCTGTCCCTGCGGTTCGGTGGAACCGTCATGCTGGATGCGCGGCGCGTCGCCGGCTTCCTGCAGGTTCATGCCGAAATCGACCAGGTTGGTGATGATCTGCACGTGGCCCTGCGGCTGCATCGCGCCGCCCATGACGCCGAACGACAGCCAGGGCTTGCCGTCCCTGGTGACGAATGCGGGAATGATGGTGTGGAACGGGCGCTTGCCGGGCGCGAACGAGTTCGGATGCCCTTCCGTCAGCACGAACTGCTCGCCGCGATCCTGCAGGATGAAGCCGAGTCCTGGAGGCGTCATGCCCGAACCCATGCCGCGGTAGTTCGACTGGATCAGCGACACCATCATGCCGTCGGCGTCGGCGGTGGTGAGGTAGATGGTGTCGCCTTCGTCGAGTTCCTCGGGCGTCGCGGGTTGCACCTCGCCTGCGGCGCGATCCATCGCGATGAGCTTGCCGCGCGTGCGCGCGTAATCCTTCGAGATGAGCCGCGCGACCGGCGATTTCTCGATGAAACCGGGATCGGCGTACCAGCGCGCACGGTCGGCGAATGCGAGCTTCTTGGCCTCGACGAACAGGTGCACGTGCTCGGGTGACCCGAATCCGAATTTCGTGAGATCGTAAGGCTCCATCAGATTGAGGATCTGCAGCGCGGCGATGCCCTGGCCGTTCGGCGGCAGCTCCCACACGTCGTAGCCGCGGTAATTGGTGCTGACCGGTTCGACCCATTCGCCCTGGTGCGCCGCGAAGTCCTCGTAGGCGAGGAAGCCGTCGTTGGCCTTGAAGTAGGCGCCAATCGTGCGCGCGATGTCGCCCTTGTAGAACGCGTCGCGACCGCCGCGCGAAATCTTTTCGAGCGTGTTCGCGAGATTCGGATTGCGCCACGTCTCGCCGCGCCGCGGCGCGCGGCCATCGATCGTGAACTGTTCGGTGAAACCCGGCCATTTCGCCAGGCGCGGCACCGACAGCCCCCAGTAATGCGCGATCGTCTCGGCGACCGGATGGCCTTCGCGCGCGTACCGAATGGTCGGCGCGAGGTTCTGCGCCATCGTGCGTTTGCCGAAACGCCCGTGCAGCGCGAACCAGCCGTCGACCGCGCCCGGCACTGTCACCGGCAAGGGGCCGAACGGCGGAATGTCGGTGAGGCCGCGGCGCTGGAACTCGGCGAGCGTCAGTCCGCGCGGCGAACGGCCCGAGCCGTTGTAGCCGTGCAGCTTCTGCGTCTTCGGATCCCACACGATCGCGAACAGATCGCCGCCCATGCCGCTGCCGGTCGGTTCCATGAGCCCGAGCGCGGCGTTCGCGGCGATCGCGGCATCGACGGCGCTGCCGCCGGCGCGCAGGGTATCGAGGGCGATCTGCGTCGCCAGCGGATGTGAAGTCGCGGCCATCACGTGCGGCGCGTACACCTCGCTGCGCGTGGCGAAGGGCTGGCCGGTGACGCGGTCTGCGGCGGACACGGTCGTGGCGCAGGTCAGCGCGAAGAGGATCAGGGGTAGCGAGACGCGCATGGCTTTCTCCGGCGGCAGGCCGCGACGATAGCCGAGCGGGATGCAGCGTGCATGCGCAACGCGGCACCTGTAGAGCGGAGCTTGCTCCGCTCAGTCGTGCAGCGCATCTTGTATCGCCGTGGTCCCGCGCATGCTCAGCCGAGCAAGCTCCGCTCTACAGAAGCGGAATCGCCACCGGAGGTTCTGCCACCCGCGCAAGGAGTTCATCCTGAGGCAGCGCCGCGGCGTACAGCCAACCCTGCAGGCGATACACGCCCAGCCCAGCCAGTGCATGCTGTTGCTCAACGGTCTCCACGCCCTCGCCGACCACGTCGATGCCGACCGATTGTGCGAGCGTGGCCACGGCGGCAACGATCGCCGCATCCATGCGGTCGCCCGGCAGCCCGGCGATGAAACTGCGGTCGATCTTGAGCACGTCGACCGGGAAACGCTTGAGGTACGAGAGCGACGAGTAGCCGGTACCGAAATCATCAATGGCGAGGCTGACGCCCAACGCCTTGAGCTCGTGCAGGATGCGGATCACGTCGACCGTCTCGCGCATGAGCGTTGTTTCAGTGATCTCGAGGCAGAGTTGCGACGCCGGCAGGCCCGAGCGTTCAAGCGACTCGGCGACCTTGGCGACCAGACTCGGGTCGTCGAGCTGGCGTGCGGAGAGGTTGACGCGCAGCGTCAGCGGCTCGCCATTCGCCGCGGGCGGCCACGCCACGGCGTCGCGACAGGCGCGAGCGAGCACCCAGCGACCCAGGCCGAGGATCAAGGACGATCCCTCGGCTACCGCGATGAAGTCGCCCGCTGAGCGCAGGCGACCCTCGTGGCGCCAGCGCAGCAGGGCTTCGGCCGCGTCCCAGCACCCGGAGCGGCTGTCCACTTCCAGCTGGTAGTGCACTTCGAACTCGTCGTTGGCGAGCGCGTCGCGGATGGCCTGTTCGAGATGGAGTCGCTCGAGGAGGCCGCGGTGATGCTCGATGTCGAATACCTCGAGCTGGTCGCGGCCCCGCTGCGCGGCGTGATCGGCCGCCTGCTCGGCCCGCCGCATCAGTCCCCGCGCGTCGCCCGCGTCGCCCTCGGTCACGAACACCACGCCGACCGCCGCGCCCAGTTCCACTTCGCGCCAGGGCGACATGCTCCGCACCACGTCGACGCAGCGCTGGGCGAACTCGGTGATTTCGTGCTCGGTGCTGTGCCGTTGTGGCAACAGCGCGAAGCCGTTTGGGCGTACCCGCGCGATGGAGCATTCGGCGCCCAGCCTCTGCCGCAGCAGGTCCGCCACCGCAGCCATGGCATCTTCGGCGGTCGGGCCGTCGCTCGATTGGGTGGTCGCGTACGGCGTCTCGATGCGCACGTGCACGACGGCTGCCACGTGTTCCGCCGCACGCGGCGCGCGCAGGCGCAGTTGCGTCATCTCGAGGAAATACTGGCGGTTCGGCAGGTCCGTGCCGGCGTCGTGCAGGCGGAGGTGCTCGAGCTGCTGCTCCGCGTCGCGCCGCCGCTGGATTTCCATGGCCATTGCCACGAAATCTCC
>JBKJSW010000022.1:0-3384 GCA_046595765.1 Ahniellaceae bacterium | reverse complement strand
GGATTCCCGCGCACCGGCGTCAGGCGAACGTCGACCGACGCGTCGCCTGCCCAGACGCAGGTGACGTCCTGCGGACAGCGCGAGTCGTCACGTACGCCGAGAACTTCGAGCGTCCCGGCCTCCTGAAAAGTCGCCCTCTCGCCGATCCCAAGGGTGCAGGTCGTTTGCCGCGGCATCGAGGATGCCGTACCCAGCGATCGATGACTGGATGAACACGCCACGAGTGTGGTGATGGCGAACACACAGCAGAGGCAGTGGTTCAAGCCGCGGACGATCACGGAGAGTTCAAGGCTCATCGCGGAGCGTGCGGTTGTCGAGAATACGCACGCCTGGTGCATCGACGCGCAGGGCGCGCACGAGGGAGCGCGCGACCCGCACGGCATCCACCGGTCGCCATGCCGGCGGAGTCAGCCAGCCGAATTGCTTCGCGACAATCTCGCCCAATCGGAATTCGTTGCGGGTACCGAGCAGCAGGGAAGGTCGCGCGATGGTGAGCGAACGCCAGTCCTGGCGCACCAGGCTCTGTTCGAGTTCACCCTTCACGAGGTTGTAGAACACGGAGGAGTGCGCATTCGCGCCGGCAGCGCTCACGAGTGCGTAATGCATGGCGCCTGCCGCGCGCGCCAAGCGGCCGATGGCCAGCGGGTATTCGTAGTCCACGCGTCGGAACGCGGCTTGCGAACCCGCCTGGCGCATGGTCGTACCCAGCGCGCACAGCACCTGGTCGACTTCGAACCAGTCCGCGTGCGCATCGAGGTGCGTGAACTCGGTGACGCAGGGTCGCACGCGGTGGTCGGTGGACGGGGTTTCAAGCGGCCTCCTCGACAGCACCCGTATCTCGCCGACTTCGGGATCGGCGACCAGCGCCGCGAGTGCGGCGTGCCCGACGAGGCCACTGCCTCCAGCGAGCAGGACGCGCCGCAACGCCGTCATTTTGGTGACGTTTCCTGTTTCGCTGGAGTCGCTGGCGGGATCGTTGCCGCATCGTGCGGCTGGCGATAACGCAAGCCCAGCACGATCGCGAGGATCAGTGCGGAGCTGGCGACGACGTCACTCCAGAAGACGCGCGTGACCGCGGCGCTGTTGTCGCTCAGCGGAAACGCGAGGACCACAAAGCTCAGCGTACTGGCGAGACCGGCGAGCAATGCCGGCCACCGCCATCGTGCATTCACGCCGCCGGCGATCATGGCGAGACCGAGCAGTGCGAACAGCACCGCGCGATGACGCAGCAATAGCAACGTGTCGGCGTCGGTGCTGCCGATGTCGTAAAGGGCCTGCAGGCGTCCCGGGCCGAACACGCCCACGGCGGGATACAGATGCAGCAATCCGACGGCAACTAGGATCAGCGCGACGACACGATGCATGGCGGCAGTACTCCGGTCAGGCCGCAATCGTACCGCCGCAGGGGCGATGCGACCCATGGCCTGCCGTTCATTCGCCCGGCGTTCGCACCACGGGTGCGTTGGGAGCATCGGATTTGCCGGCAGCGGCACAGACCGCGATGCGGTCGCTGGCATAGCGCCGGTAAATCTCGGTGTGCAGGTTGTGCAAAGCGAGTTCGATGCGATACGGCGTGCGTGGATTGCGGTCGAGCATCCGCGCGACGAAGTAACCGATGGGCTTGACGCCGTGCGGGTGACCGTAGACACGAAAGCCGCGATAGAAGGGATCGTCCAGCAGCGCACGCATTCGCAAGTAAAGCTGCCGCTCCCGACTCGTGAGGCGCGCCACAAGGCGCGCGTCGTGTTCGAAAAGCAGCCGTTCGAACCACCGCAGGCCGCGGATCTGGAAGGGTTCGCTCAGCGCCCAGAGCCTTCGGTTCTCACGGTTGTAGTGGTCGAACCCCCTGTGCGTTCGCAATGCCTCGGCGGCCTCCCCATCCACTTCGTACACGATGAAGTTCTGCGCCTGGTTGTTGAGGTCGGATAGCGTCGATGCGTCGAACACGTGCTCCAGGAATCCCGGAACGCCGCTGAACGCATGCCGCCCCATCGCTGCCGACTTTTTCGCAAGCCCGTCCGCGAACATTTCGCCGCGGCCGCTGCCCAGCAGCACGCTCCGTGAGCGGCCGAGCTTGTTGAACGTGCCGATCACGATCTCTTCGCGCTGGAAGGCGCGGTCGAAGCCTGCCGCGCCGAACAACTCCGCCAGCGTGGCGTACTGGCCAACCTGCCGCCCGACACCGCACTCCGCGCGCACCGGTCGTTCAAGGAACGCCGTCATCGCCTTGCTGTTGGATTCGTTGGGTACAAAACCGCGACCCCAGTCGTAAATCGGACGCCAGCCGGCATCGCCCGCGCCGCCCGCGCCGAAGCCGATCCAGCCGGTCTGCAGTCCGCTGAACTTGAAATTCGGATTCGCAACGAGCTGGTCGACCGCAACCCGGGTCGCGTCGCCGACGCGTATCGCGAATGCGCAGCGCGAACCGGCACTGTTGATCGCGGCGTCGAGCTGTTGCGCGGCGGCGGATTGCTGCAGCCACGCGCCCTGGTCTTCGGGTATGCGCAGCACAAGATCGCCGGCCGCGAGGGCCGCGGGCAGGTCGGTGCGGGCGCAGGGAGTGCCTCCGTGCAACTGCATGCTGTCGACCGGTGCATGCTCGACCCGCCAGCCGAGTTGGCCCAGGAACGCGAGCTGGCACTGGCGTCGCGCAAGGACCTCTTCGGCTGCTGCCAGCGAAGAGAATGCGAACCCGGCGAGCGCGCAGAGCGTTCGGACGCGCGCGACTGCGCTGCGGTTGCCGCGCAGGCCGCGCACGTTCGGCGACCCGGGTTCACTCACCGTCACGACAAGGGGACGTTGATTCCGTACCTGGCAGGCTTCCATCACGATCGAAAGGGATGGCTCCACGCGCAAACGCGTCGAGCGCCCGCGGCCTACAGCGATTCGAAGATGCCGGCGGCGCCCATGCCGGTGCCGATGCACATCGTGACCATGCCGTATTTCTGCTTGCGCCGACGGAGTCCGTGCACGAGCGTGGCGGTACGCACCGCCCCGGTCGCGCCAAGCGGGTGACCGAGCGCAATGGCCCCACCCAGCGGATTGACCTTGTCCGGATCAATGCCGAGATGGCGGATGACTGCCAGGGCCTGCGCCGCAAACGCTTCGTTGAGCTCGATCCAGTCGAGTTGATCGAGGCTGAGTCCGGCCAGCGCGAGCGCCTTCGGGATCGCTGCGATGGGTCCGATGCCCATCACTTCCGGCCGCACGCCGGCAGCGGCGAAACCGACGAAGCGGGCGAGGGGAGTCAGTCCGTATTCCTTGATAGCGGATTCCGAGGCGAGCATCACCGCACCGGCACCGTCGCTCATCTGCGACGAGTTGCCGGCGGTGACGCTGCCCCCCATGCGGAACACGGGCCGGAGCTTCGCCAGGCCCTCGAGG
>JBKJSW010000013.1:0-2870 GCA_046595765.1 Ahniellaceae bacterium | reverse complement strand
GCGGCGCCGATCTCATTCTCGTCAACCACGCGCTGAGCCCCGCCCAGGAACGCAATCTGGAGAAGCTCACCGAGTGCCGGGTGGTCGACCGCGCCGGGCTCATCCTCGACATCTTCGTGCTGCGCGCGCGCAGCCATGAAGGCAAGTTGCAGGTGGAGCTCGCGCAGCTGAAGCACATGGCGACGCGCCTGGTCCGGGGCTGGACCCACCTCGAACGCCAGCGCGGCGGTTCGATCGGTCTGCGTGGGCCGGGCGAGACGCAACTCGAGATCGACCGACGGCTGCTCGCGGACAAGGTCAAATCGCTCGAACGTCGGCTGGACAAGGTCGGAGAGCAGCGCGAGCAGGCCCGGCGCGCGCGGTTGCGCAGCGCCGTGCCAATCATCGCCCTGGTGGGTTACACCAACGCTGGCAAGTCAACGCTTTTCAACTCGTTGACCGATGCCCAGGTGCAGACAGCGAACCGGCTGTTCGAGACGCTCGACCCCACCTTGCGCAAGCTCGAGGGGCTGCGCAGTGGTCCGGCCGTGGTCGCGGACACGGTCGGGTTCGTGCGCGACCTGCCGCACGACCTGGTGGCTGCGTTCCGCGCGACGCTCGCCGGAGCTCGCGACGCGGACCTGTTGCTGCACGTCATCGATGCGTCAGATCCGCTGCGCGACGAACGCATTGCCCAGGTGGACGCGGTGCTGACCGAGATCGGCGCCGGCGACATTCCCCAGGTCGAGGTCTGGAACAAGATCGACCGCATCGAAGGCGCGGTCGCGCGGGTAGATCACATCGA
Organism: Ahniellaceae bacterium; assembly: GCA_046595765.1. Lineage (GTDB taxonomy): Bacteria > Pseudomonadota > Gammaproteobacteria > Xanthomonadales > Ahniellaceae > JBBQNY01. The sequence goes on along the minus strand of JBKJSW010000013.1, from coordinate 2,086 downwards.
GGGACCGTCGCGTGCACGGGTCTGGTTGAGCGCGGCGCGCAAAACGGGTCTCGACGGACTGCGCGAAGCGGTCGGCGAGGCCCTGAGCGGAGAACGCGTCCGGATCGACGTCAACTTGCCGCCCGAGGCCGGCCGGCTGCGCGCCAAGCTGTTCGCGGCGGGCGTGGTCGGCAGCGAGAACGCATGCGACGACGGTGGTTGGTCGCTGGCGATCGATGCGCCCCGGCAACGGCTGGCGCCGCTGCTGGGCGCCGAAGGCAGCGATGGCGAGCTCATGCGCGCGGCGATTGCGCAAGCGGAGCGCGCCCCGTCGCCGGTGGCGTCGTGACCGGGAACCGCCCGACCCACTGTTAGAATTCCGGGTCGACCCAATCAATACACCTTCGAGGCCTGCGAAGTCGTTGATCACCGCGGTGCCGGATGTTGCGCGAGCCGGGTTTGGGCAGGTCCGTGGGACGCGATGATGCACCAGCGGACTTCGATGGGCTCAAAGCACCAGATGGTTCACGAGCGATGCGGGAATGGTTGGAGATTGAGGAAAACTAATGGCTTGGAATGAACCCGGTGGCAAGCGTCGCGATCCCTGGGAGAGCGGCGAATCGCCCAAGTCCCCCCGCAGCGGCGGTGGTGGCGGTGACTGGCGACGTCGCATTCCGGGCTTCGGCAACGGCTTGCCCGGTGGAGCGCTGTGGGGCGCAGGCATCGCGGTGCTGATCCTCCTGCTGCTCGCCGACACCGTGCGCGCGATCGACGAGAGCGAGCGTGGCGTGGTGTTGCGTTTCGGCAAGCTCCATCGCGTGATGGACGCTGGCCTGCACTTCAAGCTGCCGCGGCCCATCGAACGCGTGCTGCTGGTCGAAACCACCAAGGTGCGTTCCAGCTCGAACGAAGTCCGCATGCTGACGAAGGACGAGAACCTCATCATCGTGGACTTCAATGTGCAGTACGTCGTCAACGATCCGTACCAGTTCCTGTTCGGATCGCGGGATCCGGAAGACAGCCTGCGCCAGGCCAGCGAAGCCGCCGTGCGCCAGGTCGTCGGCGCGAATACGCTGGACGACATGATCAGCCCGAAGCGCCTGGCGATGGAGAACAGCGCAAAGAAAACGCTCGAACGTAACCTCGCCCTTTATCGAACCGGCATCGAAGTCACCGAACTCAATTTTCCGAATCCGCGCCCACCACCAGAGGTCAAGGAAGCGTTCGACGACGCCATTGCCGCGCGCGAGGACCGGACGCGCTACCAGAACGTCGCTGACGCCTACGCGCGCAAGATCGTGCCCGAAGCGCGCGGTACCGCTGCCAAGATCCGCACCGGCGCCGCGGGCGAGGCCGCCGCGCGCGTAGCCTTGGCCGAAGGTGCCGCGAGCCACTTCACCCAGATCGCCGGCGCGTATCGCAATGCGCCCGACGTCACCCGCAAGCGCCTGTTGCTGGAGACGATGGAAGACATCTACCGGCGTACGCCGAAAGTGATGGTCGACGCCGCCGGTGGCGACCGCATGCTCTACCTGCCCCTCGACAAAATGCTGGGCGGCCAGCCGAACCCGGCGTTGCCTGCCCAGCTGCCCGAGATGCAGTCGGTGCCGGTGCAACCGACGACCGGTGGAAGTTCGGCGACCACGCGCGGCACCAGAACCGTGCGTGGCGACACCAACGATGCGGTCAGCGATGATAGGGAGGCGCGCAAACAATGAAGTCCTGGATCGGGTTCGTGGTGCTCGCTGCCCTCGTGGTGCTGGCCAATTCATTTTTCATCGTCGACGAGAGCGAGCGTGCGGTGCTGTTCCAGTTCGGCGCCGTGCAACGCACCGACCTCAAGCCGGGCCTGCACATCAAGGTGCCGTTCCTGCAGAACGTGCGCAAGTTCGACAAGCGCGTGCTGACCATGAATTCGGAGCCGGAGCGCTACCTGACGTCCGAAGCCAAGGACGTGCTGATCGACTTTTTCGTCAAGTGGCGGATCGCAGACGTCGCCAGGTTTTACACCGCGTCGTCGGGCGACGAACAGGTGGCGCAACAGCGATTGAGCCCGATCGTGCGCAAGGGCCTCGGCAAGGAGATCAACGCGCGCCTCTTGCAGGAC
>JBKJSW010000291.1:0-5235 GCA_046595765.1 Ahniellaceae bacterium | reverse complement strand
ATCCTCGGCAAAGGGCGCGAGGATGCCGAGGCCGAGCACGAAGCCGTCGAGCAGCACGTACATCAGGATGCCGAAGCCGATGACCCCGAACCATGCCACCGGCAACAGCCAGGCCATGGTCATGCGGCACGCTCGGGTGTGTCGTCGGCTGCGGAAAGCGGCCGCGCCGGTGTGTTTTCACCGTGGTCGGCTTCGGGTGGCGGTTCGTGCCGCTGTGGACCCTTGCGGATCATCGCAATCAGATACGCGATGCCGGCGCCGAAGACGGTCGCGTACACCAGTGCGAACGTGATCAACGACGCGATCACGCTGCGCGGATCGACTGCGCTGACTGCGTCGGCGGTTCGCAGGAGCCCATAGACGACCCACGGCTGGCGCCCGATCTCGACGACATACCAACCCGCCAGCAACGCAATGAAGCCAGACGGCAGCATCCACTGCCAGGCCGCGAGCAACCAGCGCGATTCGAACAGGCTGTGGCGTCGTAGTGCAAGGACCGACAGCAACGCCAGCGCGAGCATCGCCAATCCAAGCCCGACCATCACGGGAAAGGCGAAGAACACCGGTGCGACCGGCGGCCTGTCCCGCGGCGGAACGGAGGTGAGCGGCGCGATTTCGCCCGAGAACGACCCGGTGAGGATCACGCTGCCGAGCCGTGGAATCGCCAGCTCGTAGTCATTGCGCTCGGCGGTCTGGCTGGGCAGCCCGAACAGCACGAGAGGCACTCCGGCACCCTCGCCTTCACTGCGCCAGTGGCCCTCCATGGCCGCGAGCTTCATGGGCTGGTACTCACGCACGTTATGGCCGTGCAGGTCGCCGACGAAAATCTGCAGTGGCACCGCGATCGCGGCGAAAACCACCGCCAGCTTGAGCATTTCCCGTGCCGCCACCACGTGCTCGCCACGCCTGAGATAGCGTGCGCTGACGCCGCCGATGACGAAGCACGTGGTGATGAAGGCCGCAATCACCATGTGCGAAATACGATAGGGAAACGACGGGTTGAAAATGATCTGCCACCAGTTGTCGGCCTCGAAGATGCCATCGACGATGCGATAGCCCGCGGGCGTGTGCATCCAGCTGCTGGCGGCGATGATCCAGAACGTCGAGATGAGCGTGCCCAGCGCCACCATGCAGGTGGCGAAGAAATGCAGGCGTGGCGACACGCGCTTTTGCCCGAACAGCATGACGCCGAGGAAGGTCGCCTCGAGGAAAAATGCGGTCAGCACCTCGTAGCTGAGCAAAGGACCCAGGATGTTGCCCGCGCGTTCGCTCAGCACCGACCAGTTGGTGCCGAACTGGAAGCTCATGACAATGCCCGACACCACCCCCATGCCGAATGAAACGGCAAAGATCTTGAGCCAGAAGTTGTAGAGGTCCTGCCACAGGGCGGCATCCGCCGGGCTGCGCCGCAGGGCGCGCTGCCATCGCCACTCGAGGAACGCGAGCCAGCTCGCAAGGCCGATGGTGAATGCGGGAAAAAGGATGTGAAACGAAATCACGAAGCCGAACTGCAACCGCGACAGCATCAGGACGTCCATATACCGAATTATGAGAGCGTGACTTAGAGCCGGGAGTCTAAGTCGTGATGGGCAATCGTTGCCGCAAGGCCTCCAGTTCTGAGACGAGCGCAGGAACAGTGAGCCTGGACGCGTCACGCAGGGTGTAACGGCCGGGCGTCCGTATTCTCGCGAGCTGTTCCCATGTGAGCGGTACGGCCACCGGTGCGCCGGCGCGCGCACGCAAGGACCAGCTCGCTACGCTGGTGGAGCCGCGTCCATTGCGCAACCAATCGATGAAGATGCGCCCCTCACGCTTGGCCTTGCTCGCGGTCGCGACGTAGCGTTCGGGCTGCTCCAGAGTCATCGCGTGCGCAAACGCTGCGCAGAAAGCCCGTGTCTGCTCCCACCTTTCGAGCGGCTGGATAGGCACCACGACATGAACGCCCTTGCCGCCGGAAAGCTTCGGCCATGATTCGAGGCCGACCGCGCGGAGGCGGTCGCGCACTTCGACTGCCGCAGCCTTGATGTCTTTCCACTCGATGGACGTGTCTGGATCCAGATCGAACACCAGCCTGTCGGGCTGCTCGAGCGTGTCCACGTGCGAACTCCAGGGGTGGAATTCGAGCGCATTCATCTGCACGAGGTTCATGAGTCCGGCGATGTCGTCCACATAAAAATACTCGGCGCGATCGCCATCGTTCTCGGTGGGCGGCAAGCGCCGGACCGCCGCGCCGAAACCTGGGCCGGCATGCTTCTGGAAAAAATGTTGACCGCCAATCCCATCCGGGCAACGCACGATGGAAAGCGGTCGCCCGCCAATCTCTTCAAGCAGGCGATCGGCAACGCCAAGATAAAAATCGAACACCTGCTGCTTGGTGATGCCAGCGTCCGGAAACACGATGCGCCCGGGGCTGCTCGGCGGCGCAATGTCGCCCGCAGCGGGTTCGGGTTGCGCCATCGAGGCATCCACGCTTCGATCATCGCGCAGCCGCGAGAACGAGGCCTGACGCAGCAGGCCCTCCTTGCCCCATCCGCGGAAAAAGACCTCCACCACGGTGTCCGGTCGCACCCAGGTCACGGCTTTGTCGGGAAGCACGACATGCGGGGGCAACTTCACTGCCGGCTGACCCGTTGTCGGCCGCAGGCGCGAGGGAAGTGCCGCGAGATCGGCATCGGCGAGTCCCGACCCGACGCGTCCGACGTACTTCCAGCTTTTGCCTTCCGGCATCGCGAGCAGCAATGCGCCCAGGCCGGCGCGGCTTCCTTTCGGTCGCGTGTAGCCGACGACCGCGAATTCTCGTGTCTCCACGGGCTTCACTTTCAGCCAGTCGCTTCCTCGCCCCGATCGGTATTGGGAATCCACGCGCTTGCTGATGATGCCTTCGAGCTTCTGCTTGACCGCTACCGCGAAGACTTCCGCGCCGTGGCCGACGATGTGGTCGCTGTAGCCGAGGTAGGGCCCATGCGCATCGATCAACCGGCGCAGCAGTTCCTTGCGTTGCACCAGCGGCGTTTTCGACAGGTCAGTGGGCCCGAGCTGCATGAGGTCAAAAAGCACATAGCTCAGCCCGTCAGTGCGACCGCTCTTGAGCGAGCGCTGCAGGGCGTTGAAGTCGCTCTGCCCGCGCGCGTCCATCGCGACCAGTTCGCCGTCCACAACGGCATCAACGCCGAGCGTTCGCAGTGCATCGACGAGGTGCGGAAGGCGGTCGTGCCACGGCAGTCCGTTGCGCGATGCCATCGCGACCTTGCCGCTCTCGATGGAGGCGGTCAGGCGATAACCGTCCCACTTCCACTCGTGCAGCCACTCTTCGCCTGCGGGCGGCTTCGCGGCGCGGGTCGTCAGCATCGGCTCGACCCATGCGCGCGCCTTGCGCGCGAACGTGGCGCCATCGAGCTGCGCGGCTTCCGCGAGCAGGATGGCGATGCGGGTTCCGCGTCCGCCTGGATTGCGACTGGCGGGAGGCGTCCCGGAAGCATTCCCGGACGGGACCGTTCTCTGACTCACCTTTCTCGGAGGCGTGCCGCTTGCCGCAGCCGCAGGCTCGTCCGGTTGACCGAGCAGATCGTCGCATTCGAAGTCGCCCGCGTATTCGTCGTCCCGCTTGAGCAGGAGCCATTGCGGCTTGCTGGCCGCCTTGCCGGTACGCACCAGCTTCCAGTATCCCCTGAGTTTTGCGCCCTTCAACTCGAACTCGAGCTTGCCGTTTGCAATTCCTGTGGCCGGATCGTCGGTGGGCACCCACATACCCCGATCAAATACCGCGACGTGACCCGCGCCATAATTTCCTACGGGTATCTCGCCTTCGAAGGACGAGTAAGACATCGGATGGTCTTCAACCTCGACGGCGAGGCGCTTTTCGCCGGGGCGGAAGGAGGGACCCTTCGGTACCGCCCAGCTCCTCAGGACGCCATCCACCTCGAGCCTGAAGTCGTAGTGGCGGGCACGCGCATGGTGCAGCTGCACAACGAACGTCAACGCCCGCTGTCGCTTGCGCGCTGCAACCGTGCCGCGCGGCTCCGGCGTGGCCGTGAATTGGCGCTTGCGCGCATATTCCTCCAGCGCCATATGGCGCTCTTAAGCGCGTTTGCGCGCGGCAGGTTTCTTCGACGGGGCCTTGCTGGTGGGTTTGAGTACTTTTTCCGCCTTCGCGGCCGCGCCCTTGCCACGCTTGTCGAGACTCTGCTTCAACAGCGTCATGAAATCGACGACGTTGGTCGCGGCACCCTCCGGATGCGCATCTTCCGCGGCCGGGAGCTTCTTCACGGCGCCCCTGGTCTTGATGCGCCGCTTGATCACGGCCGACAGCCGTTCGCGGAATTCGTCCTTGTACTCGGCAGGTTTCCAGTCTGCGGACATGGACGCCACCAGCGAATTCGCCATCTCGAGTTCGCGCGGTGAGATCTTCCACTTCGATGCGGATCCCTCCGGGATGGCGTAGTCGGACGGGTCCACCAGCTCCTGGGGAAAGCGCAACAGGATGAGCATCAGCGCATTTTCCTGCGGCGTCACCATCGCAAGGTACTCGCGCGTGCGGATGACCACGCGACCGATGCCGACGCGCCTGGATTTCTTCAGGACTTCCCGCAGCAGGACGTAGCCCTTCTCCGCCTTCTTGCCCGGCACCAGTACGTAGGGTTTCTCGAGGTAGTTCGGCGCGATCGAGTCACGGTCGACGAACGCGTCGAGTTCGATCATCTCGCGGTTGTCGCTGGCCGCTTCGGCGAGGTCCGATTCCTCGATGACAACGTAACTGCCCTTGTCGTATTCGAACGCCTTCACGATGTCCTTCCACGGCACTTCCTCGCCGGTCTCGGCGTTGACGCGCTCGTAGCGGATCGGCGCCTTGTTGCGCGCATCCAGCATGCGGAACGAAATATCCGTGCGGCGCTCACCCGACATCAGCTGGATGGGGATGTTGAGGAGGCCAAACGACAGCGAACCGTTCCAGATGGGCCGAGGCATGCGGGTCTCCGCGAGTGGCGCGGTGGGGCAGAAGAGTATGCGTCCGCAATTGTTAGAGACTTCTGAACAGCCGGCCGCCGTCGCCCCTACACTTGCGGCAACAGGGGTCACCAGGTTGGCGATGTCACCGCTGCGAACCATCGGGGGCGCTTTGGCGCGGCACCTGGCGAAGCCCCGACCGGGCCAGCCCAGCGTGGCCACGAGCCCTGCGGATCTCCTGTCCGCGGCATTGCAGCCCGGTGATGTGCTGCTGGTCGAAGGCACCAGCCG
>JBKJSW010000320.1:0-2560 GCA_046595765.1 Ahniellaceae bacterium | reverse complement strand
GCTGGTCTACTCGGTGTTTTCCCATGTCCTGTGGCCAATCTACGTGCCGTTCGCGGTCGGCTTGCTTGAGACGGTCGCTTGGCGCAGGAAAGCGCTGGTTGCCTGCCAGGTTGCCGGTCTCACTGTGGGGCTATATCTACTATATTTCCTCCTGCAGTTCCCGGTGATATCGCGCGTGCTCGGCAAGCACATCGTCTACGAATCACCCCACTTCTACATTGTTGGGGTCATCATCCTGTATGTCACTTCGACTTGCGTGAGCAGCATGTTGTCGAGCAACAACATAATCCGCGTGTTCGGCGTGCTGTCGGTGGCGACATTTCTCGCGGCCTACGCCATCCATGTCGCGACGCTGGTCTCGGTCTGGTGCTTCTTCGCCGCAGTCCTGAGCTTCATCGTCTATTTCTATTTCAGGCAGCGGCGTTTGCCGCGTCCGACGAAGCTTCGAGCCGTGGTGCAAGGTGCCGGGGCATAGCCGAGTACGGACGTGAGCCTCCGAGCGGACCACGCGATCGCGAGTTGCAGTGATGCTGCGGAGTCGGATTGAAATGTCCACAGCGCGTTCCGATGCCTTGGTATTCTTCGGCGCCACCGGCGATCTGGCATACAAGAAAATCTTCCCCGCGTTGCAGGCGATGATCAGACGCGGCGAGCTGGACATGCCGATCATCGGTGTGGCGCGCGGCGGCTGGTCGCTGGCCAAATTGCGTGAGCGCGCGCGCGACAGCCTCGAGCAGAATGGCGGCGTGGATGCCGATGCGTTCGCCAAACTGGCCGCACAGCTTCGCTATGTCGACGGCGACTACAACGATGCCGCAACCTACGAGCGTATCAAGCAGGCTTTGAGCGGCGCCGAGCGGCCGATCCACTATTTGGCGATTCCGCCCAGCATGTTCCGTCCAGTTGTGCAGGGGCTGGCGAGGAGCGGCTGCGCAAATGGCGCACGCGTGATTGTCGAGAAACCGTTCGGTCGCGATCTGGCGTCCGCGAAGGCGCTCAATCAGACCTTGCACGCAGTGTTTGCCGAGTCCGCGGTGTTCCGCATCGACCACTACCTCGGCAAGGAGGCAGTGCAGAACCTCCTGTATTTTCGCTTCGCCAACACCTTTCTCGAGCCGATCTGGAACCGCGAGTACGTGGACAGCGTGCAGATCACCATGGCCGAGGAATTCGGCGTGGAGGGTCGCGGCGCGTTTTACGAGGAAGTCGGCGCGATCCGCGACGTGATCCAGAACCACCTGTTGCAAGTGGCCGTGCTGCTGGCGATGGATGCGCCGGTCGGTCGCGATGCAGAGGCGATGCGCGCGGAGAAGCTGCGATTGTTTCGCGCGATGCGGCCACTGGATCCAGCGGACGTGGTGCGCGGCCAGTTTCGAGGCTATCGCGAGGAAGCTGGCGTGGCAGCCAATTCGCAAGTCGAGACCTTCGCCGCGCTGCGCCTGCACATCGATACCTGGCGCTGGGCCGGCGTGCCCTTCTACATCCGCGCAGGCAAGTGCCTGCCGATCACGACCACGGAAGTGATGGTTGACCTCAAGCGCCCGCCACTGGCCATCTTCGACGAAATCGCGGCGCATGAATCCAATTACTTCCGTTTTCGTCTCAGTCCCGAAGACGTGATCTCCGCTGGAACACGGGTCAAGAAGCCGGGCGAGGAGATGCAGGGAGAGTGCCTTGAGCTCGTAGCGCGCAGTCGTCCCAAGCGCGAAAAATCACCGTACGAGCGATTGCTGGGCGACGCGATCCGCGGCGATGCGATGCTCTTCACGCGCGACGACTGCGTCGAGGCGGCATGGCATGTGGTGAACCCGGCGCTGGGCGACGTCCGCGAAGTGGAGCAGTACGATCCAGGCAACTGGGGGCCGGCCTCGGCCGCCACAATCGTGCAGGGCAGCGAAGGCTGGCACGACCCCCAGCCCGAGGCGACGCGGCCATGCTGATGACTGCAGACGAAGTCGTATTCTTGCTGGATGTCGACAACACGCTGCTCGACAACGATCGCTTTAACACAGACCTGGACACGCGGCTGGAGCGCGCCTTCGGCGTGCCGCAACAGGCGCGCTACCGGACAATCTACGCCGCGCTGCGCGACGAACTGGGCTACGCGGACTATCTCGGCGCGTTGCAACGCTTCCGTGTCGGCCTTGACGACGATCCGGAGCTGTTGCGGCTGTCGGCGTTCGTCCTCGACTACCCCTTTGCCGAGCGCCTCTATCCACGGGCACTCGCAGCAATTGCGCACCTGCGCACGCTCGGCTCGCCGGTGGTGCTGTCCGATGGCGACATCGTGCTGCAGCCGCGCAAGGTGCAGCGTTCCGGCCTGTGGGATGCGTGCGAAGGCCGGGTGCTGATCTATCTGCACAAGGAGCGCATGCTCGACGCGATGCGACGACGCTATCCGGCACGACACTACGTGATGGTCGACGACAAGCCGCGCCTGCTGGCAGCGATGAAGCAGGCAATGGGCGAACGCTTGACCACCGTCTTCGTCCGCCAGGGCCACTATGCGACCCAAGCCGACGCCGCCGAGACTGAACCATCACCGGACCTGTCCATCGAG
>JBKJSW010000143.1:0-3034 GCA_046595765.1 Ahniellaceae bacterium | reverse complement strand
CAACTGGTGGCTCAAGGAGCATTACAGCGCAACGTGCGTGGCGATACCCGAACCGATCATTGCGCTGTAATGCTCCTTGAGCCACCAGTTGCGCGCCGTCGGCGGAGCGCGCAACTGGCGCAGCATGCCGATGCCGGCGAAGATGCCGATCCAGCAGAACACCGCGAGCAGCACGCTCGGCAACGCCAGTCCAATGACGAAGACGACCGCGCCCGAGCCGATGTTGAGCCAAGCCAGCAACCGATAGAACGGCGTGAGGTAGCCGCGCAGGTCGCGCTTGCTGCGGATCGCACGCCAGCCGCCCCACATCGCCGTGAACGTGATCACCACGAGATAGGCGAAGAACACCCCGATTCCGGTTCGACCCTGCACCAGGAACCGGACCGCGATGGGCAACGCCGTCAGCACGATGCCGAGCATCGACACGAGGAACACCTGGCCGATGCGCCGGTGCAGGATCGATCCCTTGCGCGCGATCGCCGCACTCCAGAAGGTGACGAGCGCAACGGTACCGGCGGCGACGTGGACGGAAAGCAGCATCTGGTACGCGGTCATGGCGGATCCTCCGGCGATGGCGCAGTGTCACCTACCGCACCAAACGTGGCGGGTGCCGACCGTCCTTGATTCGGGGTGCCTTTAGTCACCTCGTGGCAGGTCGACGTGCGTGCCGGATGACGCTGCTTATACTCGGCGCATGAACGACACCCTCATCCCAGGCGTACCGCGCGACCGCGCATGGGGCGAGGGCCTGTTCTCGCCGCTGAGCTGGGCTGCCTACCTGACGTGGGCCGCGATCGCGTTCGACGCGCTCGATTTCGACGCCCTGCATGCGGGCTCCCTGCGCGAGTGGCTGGGCGTCGCGGGACTGCTGGCATACCTCGCACTGTTCGCGGCCCGCGCGCTGCTCGACCACCGCTTTCCGACCGGACGCGTGCCGGCAGCCCTGGTGATCCTGCAGGCTGTCGTGGCACTCGCGACGAGTTACGTAATCGGCAACGGCATCCTCGCCATCCTGCTGGTGATCGTCGCGGCGCAGCTGATCGCGTTGCTGACGGTGTGGAACACGGTGGCGTGGATGGCACTGTTCGATTTCGCGCTCGTGTGGATCTGGGCGCAGACGGCCGGCTGGAGCGATGCGGTCCTCACGCTGTTCCCCATCGTCGGCTTCCAGGCATTCGCGGCCATGACCGGCCTCTATGCCGTGCGTGCCGAGCGAGCGCGCGAGGCGCTGATGCTGGCCAACGGCGAACTGCTGGCGACGCGCGAACTCCTGTCTGAAAGCACGCGCAGCGAGGAGCGCCTGCGGCTCTCGCGCGAACTGCACGATGTCGCCGGGCACAAGCTCACGGCGCTGAAGCTCAACCTCGCGCGGCTGGCGCGCGATCCCGCGCTCGGCGCGCGCGAGGAAGTGCGCGTCTCCACACAACTCGCCACCGAACTGCTCGACGACATCCGCGCGGTGGTCGGCGAGCTGCGTCGCCATGACGGCGTCGACCTCAGCGCGGCCTTGAACGCGCTGGCACGATCGATCCCCGGAGTGCACATCGACATCGAGGTGGATGCGGACAGCCGGCTCGCCGCGATCGGACACGCCGAAACCTTGCTGCGATGCGCGCAGGAAGCGCTGACCAACGCGCTGCGCCACGCAGCTCCAACCCGCATCGGAGTACGGTGCCGGCGCGTCGAAGGCGCCATCGAACTCGAAGTGCAGGACAACGGCAACAGCGCGCCGACGATACGGTTCGGCAACGGCTTGAACGGCATGCGCGAGCGGCTGGAGGCGGCCGGCGGCGCACTGGTCGTGCGTGCCGGCCCGGCCGGCGGCGTGCGACTCGTCGCGTCGGTGCCGGCATGACCGGCGCCGATACGTCACCCGCCGCTGCATTGACGCGCATCCGCATTGCGCTAGTCGACGACCAGGCGCTGGTGCTGCGCGGCCTGTCGGCGCTGCTGGGTGACTTCGACGACATCGAGGTCGCGCTCGAGGCCAGCGACGCGGAACACGTGCTGGCCGCGGTGCGTCAGCGTCCGGTGGACGTCATCGTCAGTGACGTGCGCATGCCCGGGCTGGATGGCATCGGCCTGATCGAGCGGCTGCGCGAACTCGGTGACGCCACGCCGGTCATCCTGCTGACGACCTTCGATGAACGCGAGCTCATGCAGCGGGCAGTGGCGGCGGGCGCGCAGGGCTTCCTGCTGAAGGATGCATCGCCGGAGGACCTGCACGAAGCGATCGTGCGCGTAGCGGCTGGCGCCACGCTGCTCGCGCCGATCAGCCTCGGTGCGGTGCGCGCCTCCCTGCCGCGGCCCGACGCGCCGAGCCGAATCCAGCTGACTGAACGCGAGGCCAGCATCCTGCGCCTGATCGCCGGGGGGTATTCCAACAAGGAGATCGGACGCAACCTCCATCTTGCCGAGGGCACCGTCAAGAACTACGTGTCTGACCTGCTGGTGAAACTCGATTCGCGCGACCGCACGCACGCCGTCCTGAAGGCGATCACGCAGCGGCTGTTGTAAACGGATTGTTTGGGTCGCAGCTGTAAAAACCTGCGCAGCGGTCGCGGTTTTCCGGTCATTTCCCGGCATACTGGTGGCGCGCTTCCAGCAGAGGCTGAACCACCGCCATGCCGCCGAGGATCGAGCCCGTGCAACACGCGCAGCCGCCCGCGCAGACCGATCCCGTGCCCTGGAAGGTGCTCGTCGCCGATGACGAACCGGAAGTGCACGAGATCACCCGGCTTGTCCTCAGCGGATTCCGCTTCGAGGAACGTCCGCTCGAATTCCTGCGCGCCGAAAGCGGCGCCGAGGCGCGGCGGATGCTGGCCGCACACCCGGACGTGGCGGTCATGCTGCTCGACGTGGTGATGGAGACCGAACACGCTGGCCTCGACGTGGTGCGCTTCGTGCGCGAGCAGTTGCACAACCACCGCATCCGCATCGTGCTGCGCACCGGACAGCCGGGACAGGCGCCCGAACACGAGATCATTTCCGAATACGACATCAACGACTACAAGGAAAAAACCGAACTCACGGC
>JBKJSW010000191.1:0-6258 GCA_046595765.1 Ahniellaceae bacterium | reverse complement strand
CTGGATCGGCCGAAGTCTGATCTCGTTTTTTGGCTGGATCCGCGATCGATCTCGTCGCGCTGAGGACTGGAGTGCGGCACGGCAGGCCCGCGTTGAAAGGGAGGTCGTGCGCAAGGTCGATTCGGTCAGGCAGTCAAAGCGCGAGCCGCTCAAAATTGAACCAACCCTTGCGCCAATCGGCAAGAGCGAAAGGGCGAAACGCGAAACGCAGATTCCGCTCTTCGTCGGCTCGTCAAGCGAAGGGGGTGTCCCGCCACTGGCCCTGCTCGACGAACCGAAGCAGCAGCCATCCGGCTATTCGCAGGAAACGCTCGACGCGCTGTCGCGCCAGGTTGAATTCAAGCTCAAGCATTTTCGCATCGATGCCCAGGTGGTCAGCGCGCATCCGGGGCCGGTCATCACGCGCTTCGAGATGCAGCCGGCCCCGGGTATCAAGGGCAGCCAGATCTCCAGTCTCGACAAGGATATTGCGCGCGGGCTGTCGGTGATGAGCGTGCGCGTGGTCGATGTGATTCCGGGCAAGTCAGTGATCGGCCTCGAAATACCGAACATCAATCGCGAGATCGTCTATCTCTCGGAAATCCTGCGCTCGGACAAGTACGACCAACTCAAGTCGCCACTGGCATTGGCGCTCGGCAAGGACATCGGTGGTGCGCCGGTGGTTGTCGATCTGGCCAAGATGCCGCATCTGCTCGTCGCCGGTACCACGGGTTCGGGCAAATCCGTCGCCCTCAACGCGATGGTGCTGAGCCTGCTGTACAAAGCCAGCGCGACCGATGTGCGCATGATCATGATTGATCCGAAGATGCTTGAACTCTCGGTTTACGAGGGCATTCCGCATCTGCTCGCGCCGGTCGTCACCGACATGAAGGAAGCCGCCAATGCCTTGCGTTGGTGCGTAGCCGAGATGGAGCGACGCTACAAACTCATGGCCGCGGTCGGCGTGCGCAACCTCGCGGGTTTCAACCGCAAGGTCAAGGACGCCGAGGACGCAGGCCAGCCGCTGCTCGACCCGCTGTTCGTGCAGCGGCCCGACGATCCCGGTGCGGTTGCGCAACCGCTCGAAACGCTGCCGTTCCTCGTCGTGCTGATCGACGAGTTCGCCGACATGATGATGATCGTCGGCAAGAAGGTCGAGGAGCTCATCGCGCGTCTCGCGCAAAAGGCGCGCGCGGCGGGCATCCACCTCATCCTGGCGACACAGCGCCCTTCGGTCGACGTCATCACCGGTCTGATCAAGGCCAATATCCCGACGCGGATTGCGTTCCAGGTGTCTTCGAAGATCGACTCGCGCACCATCCTCGACCAGTCGGGCGCGGAAACGCTGCTCGGTCATGGCGACATGCTGTATCTACCCCCCGGCACGGCGATGCCCGAGCGTGTGCACGGTGCGTTCGTCAGCGACGAGGAGGTGCATCGGGTCGTGGCCCACCTCAAGAGTCATGCCGGCGTGGTGAGTTACCTGCCCGGAGTGCTCGATGAAGTGCAGTCGCTGGGTAACGGCAACGTGGTCGGCGCATCGGGGCTGCCGGAAGCGGGCGAAGGCGAGGGCGGCGAGTCGGATGCGCTGTACGACCAGGCCGTGCGCATCGTAACCGAGTCGCGGCGTGCGTCGATTTCCGGCGTGCAGCGGCGCCTCAAGATCGGCTACAACCGCGCCGCGCGCCTGATCGAGGAAATGGAAGCCGCCGGCATCGTCAGCGCCCCCGAGCACAACGGCAACCGCACGGTCATCGCACCGCCGCCGCCGCGGGATTGAACTCCACGCGGCAAGTTCCCATCTGTTGTCTGGCGCGGGAGCGCGGATTCAGGCGCTCTGCCCGACACTGCCGGAAGTCGTCACGCGAACTTCCTCGACAACTTCGGAGTACTGCATGCGTTCCATCGTTATCGGCCTCGGCCTGGTGCTTTCCTGCCTCGTGTCGGGCCACGCGTCGGCCGGAACGGCGCGCGATCGGCTCGAGGCATTCACCCGCGGCCTCGACAGCCTGAGTGGTCGTTTCGTGCAGCAGTCCGGGGGTACCGGGGCTGCGTCCGAAACCACGCGCGGCACGCTCGCGCTGCGTGCCCCACGCCAGTTCCGCTGGGAGTACGCCGCGCCGTACCCGCAGACGATCGTCGCGGACGGCGACAACGTGTGGATCCACGATGTCGACCTGGAGCAGGTCACCGTTCGACGTCAGGCAAGCGAGGAGGCGCGTTCGCCTTTGACGGTGCTGATCGACTTCTCGCAGCTGGACCGCGATTACATCGTGGCCGAAGGCAAGTCGAAGGACGGCCTGCTCACCCTGCTGCTGAAACCGCGCGTCGCGGATGAGGGCGGATCGCTGCAGGACTGCGTCATCGCGTTCGACGCGACCGGTCCTGCGCGCATGGATGTCCGCGACGGCCTCGGGCAGCAGACGGTCTGGCGTTTCAGCGACTGGAAGCGCAATCCGACCTTGGACGACAAGCTCTTCGTGTTCACTCCGCCGCCCGGCACCGACGTGATCGGTGAGGCCGTGCCGCGGCCCGACACCCGCCCGATCCGCGACTGAGCGCGTTGGCGAAGCGACCCGCCAGCGCAGTCGCCTTGCCGGGCATCACGGTCGATTCCGCTGCGACCGAAGCCTTGCGGCCGTTGGCGGAGCGCATGCGCCCGCGCACACTCGACGAGATGGTGGGGCAACAGCGATTGCTGTCTCCGGACAGTGCACTGCGCCGGGCCATCGAGTCGGGCCGACCGCATTCGATGATCCTGTGGGGCCCCCCGGGTTGCGGCAAGACCACGCTCGCGTTGCTGCTCGCCGAGTACGCCGACGCGCATTTCATCGCGATCTCGGCGGTGCTGTCGGGCTTGCCCGAAGTGCGGCGCGTGCTCGCGGAAGCGGAGCAGCGATTTGTCGAGGGCGGTCGGACGGTACTCTTCATCGACGAGGTCCACCGATTCAACAAGGCACAACAGGACGCGTTCCTGCCCGCCGTCGAGCGTGGCCATGTCGTACTGGTCGGTGCCACCACCGAGAATCCTTCGTTCGAACTCAATTGGGCACTGTTGTCGCGCTGTCGTGTCCACGTGCTCGAGGCGTTGGGCGTGGCGGAAATCGCCACCGCACTGCGGCGTGCACTGGAGGACGCAGCGCATGGCCTTGGCGCGATGGGCCTGGCGGTCGACGAAGACGCGCTGCAGACAATCGCGCAGGCCGCCGACGGCGACGTACGCCGCGCCCTGACCCTGCTAGAGATCGCCGCGGACCTCGCGCGCGACGGGCGCATCGACGAACGCACGCTCATGCAGGTTCTCGCCGACCGCACCCGTCGTTTCGACAAGGGCGGCGATGCGTTCCACGACCAGATCTCCGCGTTGCACAAGTCCGTGCGGAGCTCGAATCCCGATGCCGCGCTGTACTGGTTCGCGCGCATGCTCGACGGCGGTTGCGATCCGATCTATCTCGCGCGTCGCCTGACGCGAATGGCAGTCGAAGACGTTGGCCTCGCCGATCCCCGCGCGCTGACCATGGCGATCGATGCATGGGAAGCCTACGATCGACTCGGCTCCCCGGAGGGCGAGCTCGCGCTCGCGCAGGTCGTCATCTACCTGGCCAGCACCGCCCGCAGCAACGCGGCCTACCTGGCCTTCGGCGAAGCCCGCGCCGACGTCGCGCGCGGCGGTTCGCTGGACGTGCCGCTGCATTTGCGCAATGCACCGACGCGCCTCATGAAGAACCTCGGCTACGGCCGCGACTACCGATACGACCACGACGAATCGGGCGGCGTCGCCCTCGGGCAGAGGGCATTCCCCGATGCCATCGGCGAACAGGTGTACTACCGGCCGGTCGATCGCGGGATGGAGATCCGGCTGCGCGAGAAGCTCGACGCGCTGCGGGCAGCGCGCACGCCCCGGGAATAGGTGTCCGTCGCTCGCGGCGTCCGAACCGTACTAGGATTCGATTTCCAATTTCCGGGGGGAATCGATATGCGAGTGCTGATTGCCGGCGTGCTTGCGGGACTGGTGCTGTTCTTCTGGGGTGCCGTGGCGCACATGGTGCTGCCGCTGGGTGAGATGGGGACGCGGGCGCCGAAGGACGAGGACGCCGCGCTTTCCGCGATGACGGCTTCGCTCGGCAGCGAACCCGGTATCTATTACCTCCCCTACATCGACAGCGCAGGCATGAAGGACGAGGCGAAGACCGCCGCCTTCGCCAGCAAGTCCGCAGCGAATCCGTACGCCTACATCATCTGGCAACCCGCTCCGACCGGCAGGAGCCCGATGGACATGGGGCCGCAACTCGGCCGCCAGGCGGCGATCGATGTGAGTATCGGAGTGCTGCTCGCCTGGGTGCTGAGCCTCGTGGCCGGTGGTTTCGGGCAGCGGGTCGGTGCGGCAGTCGCCACCGGCGTGCTCGTCACGCTGGCCACGCACGTGCCGTACTGGAACTGGTATCGCTTTCCGAGCGACTGGCTGCTGGGCCAGGCCGTGGAAGTCGTGGTGGGATTGCTGTTGTCGGGCATCGTGGCCGCCTGGTGGCTCGGACGCGGTCGCCGGTGACCATTCGCCGGTCGCCCACCAGGTGGGCGGCCGGCCGGAGTGAGGTAGGAGTGACGAGCATGTCTCGCACGATGAGTTGCGAGAACGAACCCCTCTCCCAACGGGGCGATCCGGGGAGTTGTCGCGCCATTGGCGCGACCCCGGGGAGCGCCCGCCGCATGCAGGCGGCGGGCCGGGGAGGGGTAGGGGTGAGGGGCAATTGCGCGCGAGATTGCAATACTCCGCGCCCGGCCTCCGGCTCCTAGCTCGGCGCAAGGCAAGGCGTGACGCAATGGGCGCGCAACCGCGATAATCGCCGGCCTTTGCCGATGTGCCGATCCCGATGCTCGACCCGCAACTGCTACGTAACCACGCCGTCGAGACCGCGGAGCGACTGCTCGCGCGCGGCTACGAGCTGCCCGTCGTTGCGTTGGAGCGCTTTGAGGAATCGCGAAAGCTGCACGCGGCGAGGACACAGGAACTGCAGAATCTGCGGAACTCCCGCTCGAAGGCAATTGGGTTTGCGAAGTCGAAGGGTGAGGACACGTCGGCGCTAATGGCGGAGGTTTCCGGGCTCGGCGAGCAGCTCGCCAACGCTCAGACGAGTCTCGAAGTCACGCTCGAGGGCATCTCCCGCATCGCTTTGGAAGTTCCCAATCTTGCCGACGCTTCCGTGCCGGTCGGTGCCGATGAATCCGCGAACGTCGAAGTGGGCCGCTGGGGAACGCCCCGCGCCTTCGACTTCCCGGTCAGGGACCACGTCGAACTGGGCGCCCGCAATGGCTGGCTCGATGGCGATGCCGGCGCGAAACTTTCCGGCGCGCGCTTCACGGTCTTGCGCGGGGGCCTCGCCCGACTGCATCGGGCGCTAGCGCAATTCATGCTCGACCTGCACACGCAGGAGCACGGCTACCTCGAGTGCAACGTGCCGCTGCTCGTGAACGCCGAATCCATGCGCGGCACTGGCCAACTGCCGAAATTCGAGGAAGACCTGTTCGCGACGGCCGTTGGGGAGTCACGTCGCTACCTTGTCCCGACCGCGGAAGTGCCACTCACCAACCTCGTGCGCGATGCGATCGTCGAAGACGCCGACCTGCCGATGAGCCTCGTCGCGCATTCGCCGTGTTTCCGCGCCGAGGCAGGGAGCCACGGACGCGATACGCGCGGCATGATCCGCCAGCACCAGTTCGAGAAAGTCGAGCTGGTGACGATCGCGCGACCCGGCGACAGCGACGCAGAACACGAGCGCATGACGCGCGCGGCCGAAGTCGTCCTTGAAAAACTGGGCCTGCCGTATCGTCGCGTGCTGCTCTGCACGGGCGACATGGGATTTGCAGCGCGCAAGACCTACGACCTCGAAGTCTGGCTGCCATCGCAGGGCGCATATCGCGAAATCAGTTCCTGCTCGAACTGCGGCGATTTCCAGGCACGCCGCCTGCAGGCGCGCTGGCGCAACCCGGCGACCGGAAAGCCAGAACCGTTGCATACGCTCAACGGATCCGGCGTTGCGGTCGGTCGCGCTCTGATTGCAGTGATGGAGAACTATCAGAATGCGGACGGGTCGATCGAAGTCCCCGTGGTGCTGCAGTCGTACATGGGCAACATCAATCGACTGACGTAGGGCGGTTTCCACGGATTCTGCACCCGCATCAATGCTTGTGCAGGCGCGTGCCGTGAGCGCTTGGCGCCTTTGATATGCGACTGGCCTCGATGTGTGGAAGCGGGGGTCCGGCCACGGCTATGATCCCCGG
>JBKJSW010000278.1:0-22123 GCA_046595765.1 Ahniellaceae bacterium | reverse complement strand
GGCGAATCCGCCACGATGCCGCGCGCGAGCGCGACGCCGAGCATCGACTCGATGTCCGCCGCTGCGAGCATGCCCGGGCGCAGCAGTCGCGGCTCGGCGCCGCTGAGGTCGACGATGGTGGACTCGATACCGATCGCGCTGGCGCCGCCGTCGAGCACGTGCGGCAACGCGTCGCCGAATTCATCGCGTACGTGCGCGGCGGTGGTCGGGCTGACGTGTCCGAAGCGGTTGGCCGACGGCGCCACCAGCCCGCCGCCAAATGCACGCAACAGCGATTGCGCCAGTGGATGCGCGGGCACGCGCAGGGCAACGGTAGGCTGCCCGCCGGTGACCGCATCCAGCACCGCGGGATGCCGGCGCAGCACCAGCGTCAGCGGCCCCGGCCAGAACGCAGCAGCGAGTGGGTAAGCCGCGCTCGGAATCTCGATTGCCCACTGGTCCAGCGCGCCGTCATCCGGGAGATGCACGATCAGTGGATGCTCGAGCGGCCGTCCCTTCAATGCGAACACGCGCGCGATCGCCGCGGCGTTGCGCGCGTCGGCGGCCAGCCCGTACACGGTCTCGGTCGGCAGGCCGACCGCCTCGCCACGACGCAGGGCCGCGACCGCATCCGCGATGACCGCTTGGTCGCGGGGCGTGGAAGAATCGTTCATTGGCGCGATTGTAGGCCGGCCATGCGCGTGCGCGCCGCGGGTTGCGCTGCGCCTGCGGGTCGCATTCAATGCGGCAACCCACGGAGACGAGTGAAGCGATGACGATCCTGCGCATGACGGATGTGGACCTGGCCGGAAGGCGAGTACTGATCCGGCAGGATCTCAACGTGCCGATCGAAGCCGGGCGGGTGACATCCGACCAGCGCCTGCTCGCATCGTTGCCGACCTTGCGGCTCGCGCTCGACGCCGGCGCCGCAGTGATGGTGATGTCGCATCTGGGCCGTCCGACGGAAGGTGCGTGGAGCGCCGCCGATTCGCTGGCGCCGGTAGCGGCCCGGCTCGGTGAGTTGCTGGGACGCGACGTGCCGCTGGTGCGCGACTGGGTCGATGGCGTCGCTGTCGCCGCGGGCACACTGGTACTGCTCGAGAACTGCCGCATGAACGTGGGCGAGGCCGCAGACGACGCCGCGCTCGCGGCGGAATACGCGGCGTTATGCGACGTCTTCGTGATGGATGCTTTCGGCACCGCACATCGCGCGCAGGCTTCCACGCACGGCGTGATCCGCGCGGCAAGTGTGGCCTGCGGCGGCCCATTGCTGATGGCCGAGCTCGATGCGCTTGCCAAGGCGTTGCAGGCGCCGGCGCGTCCGCTGCTCGCGATCGTCGGCGGTTCCAAAGTCTCGACGAAGCTGGCGTTGCTGGAAAGCCTCGTCGGCAAGGTGGATGGACTGATCGTCGGCGGCGGGATCGCCAATACCTTCCTGGCCGCGGCGGGCCACAATGTCGGCGAGTCGCTGGTCGAGCGCGACCTCATCGACGTGGCGCGGCGCATTGTCGACGATGCGCGCGCGCGCAATGTCGAACTGCCGCTGCCGACCGATGTCGTGGTCGCGAGCGAGTTTGCTCCCACCGCAAAGGGCACGGTGAAGCGTGTCGAGGATGTTGCCGCGGATGACCGCATCCTCGACATCGGGCCCGACACCGCGCGCCGCTATGCGCAATCGATCGCGGCCGCCGGTACCGTCGTATGGAACGGCCCCGTGGGCGTGTTCGAGTTCGAGGCTTTCGGCGACGGCACGCGCGCCGTGGCGGACGCGATCGCGGCGGGCAAGGCCTTCTCCATTGCCGGTGGCGGCGACACGCTCGCGGCGATCGAAAAGTACGGCATCGCCGACGACCTCGACTATATTTCCACCGGCGGCGGTGCATTCCTCGAGTTCCTCGAGGGTCGTGTGCTGCCGGCCGTGGCGGCGCTTGCCGCGCGCGGAGAGTGACACCGAGTCATTCGACACTCATGGGCGATTGCACTGCCCACAGGCCCGACCGTTGCACCGTGGATCCGCAGCATCCACCGTGCCGCGCCTCGCGATCCCTGTACTTCGTCCGCAAGGCGGAGGGAGCGATACACTTTGCCCCAGCGCCGCGCGCGTAGCGAGGCCCGATCCGCCAACGGGGAACCCACGATGGACTTCAATCAACTCGTCGCACGCGCCAAGAACATCCTGCTCACGCCGAAGACCGAGTGGCCGGTCATCGCGACCGAGACCACCACCGTCGCGGACATCTACAAGAACTACGTGATCTGGCTCGCCGCCATCGGTCCGATCGCGAGTTTCATCGGCCAGTCCGTGTTCGGGATCACTGTGCCGTTCATCGGGACGTTCCGGCCCGGCATGGGCTCGCTGATCACGACGCTGGTGCTGACCTATGCCGTGAGTCTCCTGATGGTCTACCTGCTCGCGCAGATCTGCAACGCGCTGGCGCCGACCTTCGGTGGCGAGAAGAATTTCCTGCAGGCGCTCAAGCTCACGGCCTACGGGTACACCGCGGCGTTCGTGGCGGGCATTTTCGGCATCGTGCCGCAGCTGGCGATCCTGAGCCTGCTCGGCCTGTACTCGCTGTACCTCATCTTCCTCGGCCTGCCGCAACTGATGCGCAACCCGCCCGAGAAATCGGTGGGCTACATGGTCACCGTCGCGATCATCAGCATTGTGCTGACCCTGGTCCTGGGCGCGGTCGTGGGCGCCATCTCCGCCGTCGGCATGCGCACCGGACTCGCGAACGTGACCGCGCCGAGCGGTGGGGAATTCACTGCGGATCCCGATTCGGCGCTCGGCAAGCTCGCGGCCATGGGCGCACAGATGGAAGCCGCAGGCGCAAAAGTGGAAGCGGCCAACGCGGCCGCCGAAGCCGCGCGGCAATCGGGCGACGGCGCCGCGGAGGCGGCTGCCAGCGCCGCCGCGATGAGCGCCGCCATGGGTGCACTGGCGGGCGGCAAGCCGGGCGTGCGGGCGCTCGCGCCGGACGCCCTGAAGCCTTACCTGCCTGAGTCGATGGCCGGCATGCCTCGATCGTCGCTGAGTGCGTCCCGCAACGCGGCAATGGGCATGGAGGTGTCGACCGCGACGGCGAAGTACGGAGAAGGCGACCGTTCGCTCGAAGTCGAGATCGTCGACATGGCTGGCGCGCCGAACTTCCTCGCCTTCGCGGGACTCGCCGGCCTCGAGTCCGAGAACGAGACCGACACGCACGTGGAAAAGACCTACCAGAAGGATGGCAGCTGGGTGCAGGAGTCCTGGCAGAAGGACGGCAGCAGCAGCGAGTACCAGATGGCGTTGAACAACCGCTTCATGGTCAAGCTGCGCGGCAACGGCATCGACATCGACACGCTGCGCAGCACGTTCGCCGAACTCGATCTCGATGGCCTCGCCAGCGGTCGCGACGCTTCGTAAGCCACGCCGCCGCTCCTTGCGCGTGTGTTCGTAGAGCGGAGCTACGCTCCGCTGAACCCTGCTTCGAAATCTCAGCCGGGCATAGCTCGGCCCTAGAACAGCCGAATCGGCGTGCGACTGCGCGCTCGCTGTCGGCAGAAACGCTACGGCAGATCGAACAGGAGCAGGCTGGCGTCGGCGGCCGCGTGTACGCGCAGCGCGGTTTCCCCGGTGATTCCGGCGCCATCGCCGGCGTGCAGCGCCTGCCCGTTGACCTCGAGCTCGCCTCCGACCACCTGCAACCACGCGCGCCGGTGCGGCGCGAGCGTGTAGTCGAGCGTGCGCTCGGCGGCAATGTCGGCGGCGTACACACGCGCATCCTGACGGATCGGCAGCGCACCTTCCTGGCCGCTCGGGGCGGCGACGAGACACCAGCGATCAGCGCGCTCGGATGCGGCGAAGTTGCGGTCGGCGTAGGCCGGCTCCGCATTCAACACATCGGGCTGGATCCACACCTGCAGGAAGTGGACCGGTGCGTTCGCGTCGGCGTTGTATTCGCTGTGGCGGATCCCGTGCCCAGCGCTCATCCATTGCACGTCGCCGCGTCGCAACGTGGCGCCGCCGCCCTGGTTGTCGCGATGGGCGAGCGCGCCGGTGACGACGAAGCTCAGGATCTCCATGTTGGCATGGGAATGCGGCGGGAAACCCGCACCCCCCGCCACGACGTCGTCGTTGAGCACGCGCATGGCGCCGAAGCCCATCTGCGCCGGATCATGGTAATCGCCGAACGAGAAGGTGTGCCGGCTCTCGAGCCAGCCGAGGCTGGCCGCGCCGCGCGAACCCGACGCGCGCACGTTGATCACGGCTGCGCCGCATCCACGCGACGCGCCGCACGCTCGGGAATCATCTGGCTCAAGCCTTCTTCTTTTTGGCTGCCTCGGCCTGCTGCTTGGCCTTGCGCGCGGCCATCGCCTTGGATTCGAGCGCCTCGGTCGTGATCACGAGCTTGACGTCGTCGCTGACGTTGGGTGCATAGGCGCCGACGCCGAAGTCGGAGCGCTTGAGCGAACCCGTGGCGCTGAAGCCGGCGGCCTGCATCTTCGACATGGGATGCAGACCGATGTTGTTGATGGTCACGTCCAGCACGACCGGCCGGGTCTGGTCCTTCACGGTCAGGTCGCCCATCACGCGCAGCTTGCCCGCGCCTGCCTTTTCGACCTTGGTGCTGACAAACGTGGCCTTGCCGAACTTGTCGGCCTCGAAGAAATCCTTGCTGCGCAGGTGGGTGTTGAAATCGTCGACGTGTCCATCCATGCCGCTGATGGGGATCGTGACCTTGACCGACGCGCCCTCCGGCGCCGCCTCGTCATACACCAGCGTGCCCTCGATGCCGCCGAAGTTCGCGCTGGGCGTGGACAGGCCGAAATGGCTCCACGTCACGATGACTTCGGTGTGGTTCGGGTCAAGCGTGTAGGTGACGGGTGCTGCCAGCAGCGCGGAGCTGGCCACAAGGGCGGCGACGGCCGCTACCAGTTTCTTCAAGTGCATGCGGAAATCCTCGGCGATGGATCATTCGATCCGGTTGGCTTCTTCGAACGGCAGCCGCGGCGAGCGCGGGAAAAGTTTGGACTCGTCGCCGTGTCCAAGGTTCATGAGGAAATTCGAGCGCCACGGAGTGCCGGCGAAGTACGCCGCGTCGAGGCGCGCGTTGTCGAAGCCGGACATCGGGCCGCAATCGAAGCCGAGCGCGCGCGCCGCCAGCAGCAGGTAGGCGCCTTGCAGGGTACCGTTGCGGAACGCCGTGGCCTCGATCTTCGCGGGCTTGCCGGCGAACCAGCTGCGCGCGCTCTGGTCATGCGGAAAAAGCGCCGGCAGCTTTTCGTGGAACTCGAGATCGTGGGCAATGATGACGGTGACCGGGGCGGCCATCGCCTTGGCCACGTTGCTCTCGTCCAGGAACGGCGCGAGCTTCGCCTTGCCCTCCGCGCTCCGCACCCATACGAACCGCGCGGGACAGCAATTGGCGCTGGTCGGTCCGAACTTCATCACATCGTAGATCGCGTGGAGGTCCGCGTCGGTGACCGCGCCTTCGCGCCACACGTTGTGGGTGCGCGCGTCGCGGAACAGGGTATCGAGCGCACCTGAGGGCACGGAAGGAGCGGACATGGGCCGGACGCTTGCAGGTGGACTGGATGTTTCGGGAGTGTAGCCGCCCATTCGACACTCTCCAGACGCCGGGTCCGACAAGGCCAGTCACGGTTCAGCCCGACCGTTGTTCGCTCCCTCCCGGCACGTGCGCTGCGCGACAAGGCGACCGGTTCTCAATACGCTCGTCGCATCGGCCATCGAACGCGCACGGTGCAGGATCTGGACATCGGCTTGACCTGGGTGATCAGCGACGGGCGCGCGGGCAACCGGCGCCAGGCGCTGGCACTCGCGCGCGCGCTCGGCGTTCCGTTCCGCGAATTCGTGATCGAACTGGAACGCCCCTGGCGCTGGCTCGCACCGCATGCGCGCTGGCCGTGGCCGCGCGCGCTGCCGCGCGAGCTGCGCGCCGCGTTGCGGGAAGCGCCGGCACTTGCACTGGGCTGCGGCCGCGCAGCGGCGTTCGTCACCGCCCTTCTGCGGACGCAGGTGCCCGGTTGCCGCGCGATCCAGATCCTCGACCCCCGCATCGGCCTCCAGCATTTCGACTACGTCGTCGCACCCGCCCACGACGGCCTCAGCGGCAACAACGCCCTCGCCACACTCGGTGCGCTGAATCCGATCGACGATGCATGGCTTGCCGAAGCGGCGACGACGCATGCTGCACTTGCGGACGACCACTCGCCCCGCCTGGGTGTGCTCATCGGCGGCCCCAACACCCACTGGGCATTCGATGCCGCGGCGCTGGACCGGCTGCTGCTCAACGTTACCGAGTGGCAGGCGCAATGCGACGGCAGCGTATGGATGACCACCTCGCGGCGCACGCCGGCTGCGTTCGCACCGCGTCTGCGCGAGTTCGCTGGCGCGGCGCCCCGGCGCACCCTGCACCTCGAATCCACGTCGACGCCGGTCACGCAAGCGTCCGCGGTGTCCGCCGCTGCGAATCCCTATCCGGGTTACCTGGCGCTGGCCGATTGCTTTCTGGTCACGGCAGACTCGGTAAACCTCGCCAGCGAGGCCTGCGCGGTTGGCAAGCCGGTATTCGTGTTCGATGCGGCCCGCGCGCGCAGCAAACTCGCGCACTTCCATGCCGCCCTCGCTGCGCGCGGCCACGCACGCGCCGCCACGCGCCTGACCGACCCCGTCGACCGCGATCCGTGGGCACCGGCGTTGCGCGAGGCCGCGGTCGTAGCCGACCGCATCCGCGGCGATCTGTCCGCGGCACTTCGCACGTAGAATCCTGCCGATGGATGCTTTCAGTTACCTGTCGGT
Source organism: Ahniellaceae bacterium (assembly GCA_046595765.1). Taxonomy (GTDB): domain Bacteria; phylum Pseudomonadota; class Gammaproteobacteria; order Xanthomonadales; family Ahniellaceae; genus JBBQNY01. The sequence continues at coordinate 15,342 of JBKJSW010000278.1, read as the reverse complement.
GCTGTTGTCGATCATCCTCGGCCTCGGCATCGCGCATATCCTGGGTGCTGTCGGCCGACTCATCCGACAGCGCGAGCAGGTCACGGGATATTGGCCGGCTTGGATCTGGGCAGGCGTCCTGTTGCTCATCCACGTGCAGATGTGGTGGTCGATGTTCGGCCTGCGCGACCGCGCGGAGTGGACGTTCGCGGGATTCGGCATCCTGTTGCTGCAGCCGCTTTCGTTGTACGTGGCGGCCGCGCTGGTCCTGCCCACCGAAGATGCGGACGGACTCGACCTGCGTTCGCATTACTGGCGCCAGGCGCGGTGGTTCTTCGGGGTGCTGTTCTCCGTCACGCTGATCAGCCTGCTGAAGGAGTGGGTGCTGGAAGGTGGGCTTCCGCATGCCATGAACCTGGCGTTCCACCTCGTGTTCCTCGTCGGCACGGCGCTGGCGGCGATGCTGCGCAGCCCGCGCCTGCACGAGCTCAACGCCGCATTCGCGGTCGCCTTCTTCGTGCTGTACGTCGCGCTCCTGTTCTCGCGCCTCGTCTAGAACGCTCGCCCATCGACCGACGTCGAGCCGGCCATTACCCGGGCAGCTCGAGTCCATGCGCGGCGGCCGCGGCGCGGATCGTCGCCGCGGCCGCATCCATCACGGGGCTGCGCGGTACGCGCCGCGCGCGCAGGTCGAGCGTGCAGTCGAGGCCTGCTGCCAGCAGCGCCTCGTGCGCGGCGCCCAAAGCTGCGACAGCGACACCGTCGAACAGGTCCGCGCCCGCAGCGAGCACGAGCAACTCGCGCGTGCGGGTGCTGCCAGCCAGCGCCGGGCTTCGCGCTGCGTGCGCGAGCACCAGGTATTGCAGCAGGAATTCGAGGTCGACCAACCCGCCCGCGCCCTGCTTCAGGTCGAAGCAGGCCGCGTCGCTGCGATCCAGTTCGCGGCGCCAGCGCAGCCGCATCGACGCCACCTCGGCGCGCACTTCGCCGGCATCGCGCGGCGCGCACAGCCGCGCACGACGCAATTCCGCGAAGCGTGCGCACAGCTCCGGATCACCGGCAACTGGACGCGCGCGCACCAGTGCCTGCTGTTCCCAGGTCCATGCGCGCTCGCGCTGATACTCGGCGAATCCTTCGAAGCCGCTGACCAGCAGGCCCTTGCCGCCGTCCGGTCGCAGGCGCACGTCGACCGGATACAGCGCGCCCGCCCGTGCCGGCGTGGTCAGCCAGTGCACCGCACGCTGCACACGCCGGGCAAACCAGCGCGCGCCATCAACGGACCTCTCGCCAACGGTGTTCTCGCTCGACATCGCGGTGTCGTACACGAACACCAGATCGAGGTCGGAGGCGAAGCCGAGTTCCGCGGCGCCGAGGCTGCCGTAGCCAACCGTGAGCAAGCCGTCTCGCGTGGAGGCCGCGAGCGCGCCGTGTTGCGCCAGCGCATCCCGGTGCGCGAGTTCGTGGGCGGCGCCAACCAACGACTCCGCGAGGCCCGCAAGCATCGACGCCGTGGCATCCGCGGAGTGCTTGCGCGCCAGCCAGCCCAGCCCCAACTGGAACTGGTGGCCGAGCTTGAACTCATGCAGCGTCGTCAACTGTTCCTCGGGCTCGATGTCGGTCGCCTCGCCCTGGGTCGCGAGCGGAGCCTGCAACGCCTTCGTGCCGTCGGTGCTTACCGCATGCTCGCGTTGCCGCTCGTCGAGCAGGTCGTCGAGCAGCAGCGGATGCGCGATCACCTGCGCGGCGAGGAACCCGCTGCGCGCGAACACATCGATCACCCGCTCGCGCGCGCCGGGCTGTTCGTCGAGCAGGGCGATGTAGCTGGGGCGCCCGCTGATCGCGCGCACCAGCGCGAGCAGGCGTGGCAGCGCCACATGGCCGTCATCACGCGCCGTCGCGGCGGCGATCAGCGCGGGCAGGAGGCGATCCCGGCGCACGCGATGCCGTTCCGGCAACGCCCGCAGCGCGGCGTTGCCTGCGAGCGCCACCAGTGCGTCAAGCGTATCCGAGTGGAGGCCCAGCGCCGCGGCCGCGTTCCCGGCGCCATCGCCCGCGCCGGATAACGACTCCTGCCAAAGTAACTGCGCCTGCGCGAGTTGCGCATCCATCGGTGCGCGACGCAGGTTGCGCGAGGGCACCAGTGCATCGGCGAAAGCATTCGCGACGCGTTGGCGCGCATCTTCGAGCACTGAGGACAGGCCGCTGTAGTCCGCATGCCCCAGACCCAGCGCGAGGCGCTCGCGCAACACGGGATCGTCCGGCACGCGATGCGTCTGTTCGTCGCGCAGCATCTGCACGCGGTTCTCGACCTTGCGCAGCAGCCGGTACGAGTCCGCGAGCATGACGGCCATCGACTCGGGCATGGCACCCAGCCCGCGCGCCGCCGCCAGGGCCCGCAACAACCCGGGCACGGCCAGCGTGGGCTCGCGGCCACCCCGCGTGAGCTGGGTCAGCTGCACGAGGAACTCGATCTCACGGATGCCGCCGGGGCCGAGCTTGAGGTCGTCGTGGCGGTCAGCGCGCGCCACTTCGGCATCAATCAGTCCCTTCATCTCGCGCAGTGAATCGATCGCGGCGTAGTCGAGATAGCGGCGGAACACGAAGGGTCTGAGCGCCGCGATCACGCGCGTGCCCGCCATGCGATCGCCGGCCACCGCGCGCGCCTTGACCCAGGCGTAACGCTCCCAGTCGCGACCTTCGCGCTGGTAGTACTGCTCCATCGCCGACTGCGGCAGGACCAGGCGACCCACCGATCCGAACGGCCGAAGGCGCATGTCGACGCGATGCACGAAGCCGTCGGCCTCGTTGGCGGACAGCAGATTGATGACCCGCTGGCCGATGCGCGCCAGCACGCTCTCGGCATCGTCGGCCTGCGCGGCCGGATCGGCGCAGGTGAAGATGAGATCGATGTCCGACGAGAAATTGAGTTCGTCGCCGCCGAGTTTGCCCATGCCGATGACGGCGAGTCGCAGGGGCTGTCCGTCGCGGCCCTGCAATGCCTCGCGCCGCGGCGGCGACGCGGCTTCGACGCCGGCGAGCGCAGCATCGAGGCAGACCTCGGCGAGGCGTGAGGTTTCGGACAGTGTGGACTCGACAGAGGCCACTCCGCAGGCGTCGCGCGCGATCAGGCGCAGCGAGTGCAGGTGCCGGTAGCGGCGCAGGCGCACGCCGAGGTCTCCCGGCGCACCTTCGACGATGCCGGCGACGTCCGCCTCGCGGGGCGCGTCGGCATCGAGCGCGCCGGCGAGCTGCCCGAGTAGCGCCGGCCGTCGTCGCCACTGCTCGAAGGCGTAATCACTGACAATCAGGCTTGCGCGCAGGATGCGTTCGAATTCGGGGTGCTGTGGCCAGGCCTCGCGCGCGGACGCGCTCGCGCCGCGCAACGCCTCGACGCGCGCGTCCAGCCAGTCGCGATGGGTTTCCAGAGCGTCCACTTCGCTATTCAATCACGCCCGCCATCCGATCCCTCTCGGCAGGCTCCGCATAACCTACAGGCCGCAGGCGGCCTGCGCGACGGCGCGCAGCAGCGCGCGGCCCTTGTTCATCGTCTCGTGCCATTCGGAAGCGGGATCCGAGTCCGCGACGATGCCGGCCCCGGCCTGCACGTGCAGGCGCCCCCCGCACACGAGCGCGGTGCGGATTGCGATCGCGGTGTCCATGTCGCCCCACCATCCGATGTAGCCGACGGCGCCGGCGTAGAGGTTGCGCTTGACCGGCTCGAGCTCGCGGATGACTTCCTGCGCACGGATCTTCGGCGCGCCGCTGACGGTGCCCGCCGGGAACGTCGCGCGCAGCACGTCCGCCACGCCACAGCTGTCGCGCAACCGGCCGCGCACTTCGGAGACGATGTGCATGACGTGCGAATAGCGCTCGATCGCGAAGCTCTCCGTCAACGCGACGCTGCCGGGCTCGCATACGCGACCGATGTCGTTGCGGCCGAGGTCGATGAGCATGAGGTGCTCGGCGCGTTCCTTCGGATCCGCCAGCAGCTCCTCCTGCAGGGCGCGATCCTCCTCTGCATTGCTGCCCCGGGGGCGCGTGCCCGCGATCGGACGCACCGTGACCTCGGTGCCCTTGCGACGCACCAGGATCTCCGGCGAGGAGCCGATCACCTGCACATCGCCATAGTCCAGGAAGAACAGGTAGGGCGACGGGTTCAACGCGCGCAACGCCCGATACACATCGACGGGCCGCGCGTGGAACGGAACACTCATTCGCTGCGACAGCACCACCTGGAAGATGTCGCCCGCACCGATGTATTCCTGCGCGCGCAGCACCGCAGCCTCGAATCCGGCCTGGGTGAAGCCTGACTTGAAATCGCCTTCGTCGAGCGCGGTGCCGGCCAGCGTCTCCGGGTAGCTCCGACCCGAATGGCGCAGGCGGAAGGTCAGCTCGTCGAGCCGGCGCTGCGCACGCGCCAGCGCCTGCGGTTCCGATGGGTCGGCGTGCACGATGAGGTACAGGCGACCCTTGAGGTTGTCGAACACCGCCACTTCGTCGGACAGCATGAGCGTGGCATCGGCGATGCCGAGCTCGTCCGGCTTGTGGCCCTCGGCGAAACGCGGCTCGATCCAGCCAATGCATTCGTAGCCGAAGTTGCCGACGAGGCCACCGGTGAACTCCGGCAGGCCGTCGATGCGCGGCACGCGGAAACTCCGCTGCAGGGCTTCGATCTCCGCGAACGGATCGGCCAGCGTCCGCGTTTCGATGACGGCGCCATGCTCGCGGGTGGAAAGCTCGTGGCCGCGGATCGAATACACGCGCCGCGCCGGCAGCCCGATGATCGAATGCCGCCCCCAGCGTGCGCCACCTTCCACCGACTCGAACAGGTAGGTGTACGGCCCATCGGCCAGCTTCAGGTACACCGACAGCGGCGTGTCGAGATCCGACAGCACTTCGCGCACCACCGGGATCCGGTTGAAACCCTGCGCGGCATACGCAGCAAATTGCTCAGCGTCCAAACCCAGCTCCCACGCGACGGCCCGCGATTATGCCGGTGTTTGGTTCCATGCAGCCCGGCCGCCGGTGCGCCGAGGCCCCGGCATCCTTCACGTGCTGCGCCTGCGTGGCATCCCGCGCAGGCGCAGCACGAACTCGACGCCGCTGCCGTCTGCCAGGTTGTGCGCGCTCGCTTCGCCACGGTGCAGGTCGGCGATCGCGCGCACCACGAACAGGCCGAGACCGAGATGCGGCGCATCGCCATCGCGCGAGACTGGCCCATCGCGCAGGCTCACCATCGAATCGAACATGCGCTCCTGCAGCTTGTCCGGCAACGGCGGGCCGCCATTCGCCACGCGCAGCAGCGCGCCCTCGTCGAGCGCCTCGACACCGACGCGAAGCCATCCGTGCGGCGGCGTGAACGAGCGTGCGTTGTCGATCAGCTTGTCGAGCGCCTGCGCGATGAGGTCGGGCGCCCCGTGGAAACCGATGCGGCCCTCCGGCACCAGCGCCGCCAGCGTGCGCGGCGCCAGCAGGTCGCGTGCGGCACCGGAATAGTCGCGCACCAGCGCGGCGAGATCGAAATCCTCGCCCTCCGCGCTCGCGATCGCGCGCTCGACGCGGCTCGCGGCAGCCATGGATCGGAGTATCGAAGTCAGGCGTTCGGCGCCGTCGCGTGCGCGCTGCGCGTAGGTGCGCGCGTCGTTGCCGAGCGGCTCGTGGTCGAGATTGTCGAGCGACGAGCGCACGATCGCGAGCGGGGTATGCAATTCGTGTGACAACTTGCTCGCGAGCGTACGCAAGTACTCGTTGTAGCCACCGATCTCCGCGAGCAGGCGCGCAAAGCTGCGAGACAGGTCGCCGAGGTCGTCGCTCGCGTTGATGTGCGGCAGCTTGGGATCGAGCCGACCATCCACGCCGAGCGCCTGCTCTGCGGCGTTGCGCAGGCTGCGGATGCGCAGCGCCTGCCGGCCCGCGTAGGCCAGCAAGGCCACCCCGACCAGGAACAGCAACAGCAGGCTGGCGGCGAGGATGAGGAAGAACGCGCGGTTGGTGAGCACCAGCAGCGCATCCGAGCCCTGCTCGAGCAGCAACGCGCCGTTGCTGGCGCCGACCGCGGCGGCCAGCGGCACCGCGGCGGTGACGATGACGCTGTCGTCCGTCGCGGAAGTGCGCACGCTGCTGGCAGGCACGCCGGAAAGGGCCTGCCAGACCACGGGTGCATCCAGCCGCGGCAGGTCGCCATCGAGCTCGCCGGCGTCGCGCGACGCAAGCAACAGGCGATACAACCAGGACGCGGGCCCACGATGCACGCGCGCGACGCGCTCGCCTTCCGGCACGCCAAGCTTGCCCGCGCCGGCGATCACCCAGCCGTCGCCATTCACCACGCGGAGGCGTGCTCCCACGGGTGTCAGTTGCGCGAGGGCGCGGTTGCGAGCGGCATCGGGACGCAGCAACGCGAGCGCCTCCGGTTCGCCGTGCAGGGTGAGGATCTGCTGCGTTCCATCCTCGGCGACATCGCGCACGCGCAGGTCCATGCGCGCCGAGGCCGCGGGCAAAGGCAGGCGCATCTCCACCCGATAACCGGTCGGCGTCTCCATCCACTCGCCTTCTGGCGGCGCGGCGCTCCCGCTGACGCTCACACCCTGCAATCCGCCCGGGGCTTCATTGCCGAGCAGCCACACCTGCGTCGCCGTGGCGTCGGCCAGGATCAACTCGACCGCATCACCGTTGCCGCTCTGCCGCGTGTCGGCGTCGGCGCGCGCGCGACTGCTGTCGGTGACTTCCAGCAGCAGGTACAAGGCGCGTGCATCGGCCGCGGCATACAGCCGCAGGCGTCCATCGCGCGAGCGCTGGGGTGTCGTGGCGGCCCAGTCGTCGTGCGAACCATCGACCACGATGCGGCCGCGCAACGGATGGACGTAAAGGCCGGAACCGGCGTCGCGCCCGAAGCCGGGCTCTTCCGACAGCGCATGCGCCATGGCCTGCGCCGCGTCGACCTGCGCGCGCTCCTGCACGTCGCGCAGCAGCGCTTCCATCTGCTCGATCAGCAACCACGCGCCCACCGGCAGCAACAGGGCCGCCAGTGCCGCGAGGGCGAACAACACGCGATTGCGCATGAGGCCAGAACAAAAAGGGGACGGAGGTAATTAATCGTAAGCGATTAATTACCTCCGTCCCCTTTTTGCTTTACATCTTCCAGCGATAGCCGGCGCCGTGCACGGTGTCGATCTGGTCGAAAGCCGGATCGATCGCCAGGAACTTCTTGCGGATGCGTTTGATGTGCGAGGTGATGGTCGCGTCGTCGACGACGACCTGCGCATCGCGCATGAGCTGGTCGCGGTTCTTGACGTGGCCCGGGTGCCGGACGAGCGTGTGCACCATCCAGTACTCGGTCACGGTGAGCGGCACGATCTCGCCGTTCCAGGCGATGGTCATGCGCTCGGCCGCCAGCGTCAGCGCGCCGTGCGCCACGGTCGCTTCCTGCGAAGAGGGACGCCGCATCGCATCGACGCGGCGGAACAGCGTGTTGATGCGCGCCGTCAGGTGCGGCAGCGACACGTCCTTGGTGAGGTAATCATCGGCGCCCAGGCGCAGACCCGAAATGACGTCGAAGTCGGAATCGCGCGCGGTCAGGAAGATGAGCGGCAGTTGCGGCGCGCGCGCGCGCAGGTTGCGGCAAAGTTCGAAGCCCCCTTCGGGTTCGTCGCCGAGGCCGATGTCGATCAGCACGAGATCGGGCAGGCGCAGCGAAAACGCCGCTTCCGCGTCCGCACGCGAGCTGTACTGGAAGACGTCGAAACCGAGGCGCTTGAGCGCATCCGCGTAGTTGGCGCGGATGGCGGGCTCGTCTTCGACGATCGCGATGTTGCGTGCCATTAGCATTCTCCAAAGCGTCTACTTGTAGGCCACCTCACCCTGCGAGGCTTCTGACTAGCTGACTCACGCCACGCGAGGCTTCTGCAGCAGCCACCACGCCGTGAACAAAGGCAGCGAATCAACCTTGAGGCAGCTTCACAGCGCGAGGCCCTTGCCGCAACCGCCATCCTGCACACATGCCCACGTTTTGCGCCCATGCCCGCGAATCGCCACGCTGCGGGCCCGCTGCGGTCGCCGCAGCGGCCGCACGCGGTGGTGCGATGACTGCATGGCCGCCGTCCCGATCCCGCCGCACGTCAGACGCTGGCTCCGGCGCGTGCGCCGCCTGCTACGACGTCGCGGCTGAGCGCGACCCGGGCCCGATGCGGCCGATGGCGCGCGGGCGATGCGACAACAACGGCGAGTCGGGCGGCAGGTGCATGCGCACGCGGCGCGCGCAACAGTCGATCTTGAAACGTCGGGACACCATCGGCTCGCCATCCACGTGCAGCGTCAGCGGTTCCGGCGCCTGGATTTCGAGCGAATCGAACTGCCCGCGCTGCGCGGCCTTTTCCAGCGCGACGGCACCGCCTTGCAACAGCCAGGTGTCAATCGTGTCGCCGAGTGCGTCGCCGAGCTCCGGCACAAGCGTGAGGTCAAGCAGTCCATCGTCGACCTGCGCGTCGGGACACAGCGCATATCCACCTCCCGACACGCGTCCATTGCCGATGCCCAACGCCATCGCGCGGCCCGCCCAGGAAAACCCTTCGCCGTGCACCGCCAGTTCAACGTTTTCGATGCGGCCGATGCGACCCATCGCGGTGATCGCGTAGGCGAGGCTGCCGAGCACGCGTTTCAGGCGTTCGCTGGTCTCGCCGGTGACCTGCGGTCCGAAGCCGCCGCTCAGCATGTTGACGCACCAGCGTGACTCCTCCGCGGTAGTCACCCGCATCAGGTCGACCGGCCGCGGCGCGGTCGCGACGATCAGCTCGAAGGCCTGGGCGACGTCGGCCGGAATGCCGGCGGCGCTCGCGAAGTCGTTCGCGGTCCCGAGCGGCAGGAGGCCGATGCTGACCTTGCGCGCGGTCTTGCCCGCGGTGGCGAGTGCGCCGCAGACCTCGCCGACGGTACCGTCGCCGCCCGCTGCGACGAGCGCGGTCGCCTCGCCGAGCAGCGCTTCGGCGACGAAGCGCGCGGCATCCCCCGCTTCCCAGGTAACGCGTACCGCGACGCCGATATCGCGCGCTCGGGCCGCCGCCACGGCGTCGCGCAGCGCGTCGTCCATGGCCGACTTGCCGTTGACGATCACGCACAGGCGCTGGGCGTTGCGTTGCATCAGTTCCAAATGCCTATGCCGTGCCGGCCGCGGCGCGCTCGCGCATGGTGGCGATCGTTGCGGCGTAGTCGCCGCTCGCGAAAATCGCCGAACCGGCAACAAAGGTATCGGCGCCCGCGCCCGCGATCCTGGCGATGTTGTCCGGCTTCACGCCGCCGTCGATCTGTAGTCGCACCGCGCGGCCGCTGGCGTCGATGCGTCTCCGCACCTCGCGCAGTTTCGGCAACGAGGACTCAATGAAAGCCTGGCCACCGAACCCTGGGTTGACGCTCATGAGCAGCACCAGATCAAGCTCCTCGATGACATGGTCGAGCACGTTCACCGGCGTGGCGGGATTCAGCACGAGCCCGGCCTGGCAGCCGCTCGAACGGATGAGCTGGAGGGTGCGATGCACGTGCTCGCTCGCTTCCGGATGGAAACTGATCAGCGAGGCACCGGCCTGCGCGAAGTCGGGGATGATGCGATCCACCGGCTTGACCATCAGGTGCACGTCGATCGGCGCGGTCACGCCATGCTTGCGCAGCGCCGCGCACACCATCGGACCGATGGTGAGGTTAGGGACGTAATGGTTGTCCATCACATCGAAATGGATCCAGTCGGCGCCCGCCGCGAGCACCGCGTCGACTTCCGCGCCCAGCCGCGCGAAATCCGCCGACAGGATCGACGCCGCGATGACAGGTGATAGCCGGCTCATGGTGTTGGCCGTCCAAGCGGGCTGGCGCCGGCGCGGACTGCCATCGTCGTGCGCTCATCGGAGCGCCACGGCGCCACGCTGAATCCCGTCTCGCCCATGTCAGTTGAATCCCCGTTGCACCTTGATCTGTTCCCATGCGGCGTTGATCGACTGCGCCTTGCCTTCGGCGCGCTTGAGCGCCTCGCCGGAAACGCCGCGGGCATGCATCTTGTCGGGATGGTATTTCGCGATGAGCTTGCGATACGCATCGCGGATCGCACTCTCGCCGGCCAGGCGCGAGACGCCCAGCACCTGGTACGGATCGGTCGGAGCAGCGGGCCGCGGCGGCGGCGCGTTGCGCGGCGGGGCCTCGCGACGCGCTTCGCCTCGCGCCGCGTGGCCGTCGGCGCGCCACTCGCTGCCTGGCGCGCGCCGCGCGTGCAGGATGCTGGCGGCGGTGTCGTGGTCGATGCCGAGATCGTTCGCGATGCGCGACAACATGCCGTCACCGGCAACGTGCAGATGTCCGTCGGCGGCGCCGACTTCCGCCAGCACTTCGATCACCATGAGCTTCATTTCCGTGCGAAAACCGGCAAATGCCCGCAGGCGCCGCGCGGCTGTACCGACGTCGAATGCGCCTTCCTTGCCTTCGTTGAAGGCGCGGATCGCCGTCTGGCGCTTGGGGTCATCGAGATCGAGCCGGCGCATCAGCTTCTCGACGCTGGCGATTTCGGCCGGCGTCACGCGCCCGTCGGCCTTGGCCACGGCACCGGCGAGTCCGAACAGCGGATCAAGGAACGCACCACGCGGCGTTGCGCCGGGCAGCAGCGGCGCCAACCAGCCGGCGTCCCAGGCGTGCCCGACCGCGATGCCGACGCCGCAACCGATCGCGTTGCGGGTTGCGAACAGGCCCAGCACGCCGCCGACGATCTTGCCGATGATCTTCATGGTGCGACGTTCGCCGCGCCAGGCATCGGCCGCGCACGCTGCGACGCGTACCAGCGCGCGCTGTCCGCGATGTCGCGCGCGCTGAGCGTGCCGGCAACGGCCTGCATGGCGGCGTGCCGGCGCGAACCGCTGCGATAGCCCGTGAGCGCGGACACGAGGTACGCCTCGCGCTGCCCGGCCAGGTGCGGCGCATCCGGCGTCACCGCGACGCCGTCTTCGCCGTGGCAGGCAACGCATAGGCCCAGCTTGGCCGGACGCGTGGGAGGCGGGGAGGCCGCCAGCAACACCGCCCCGAGCAACAACGACAATGGCATAGGCGATCAATCACCCCGGTGGAGGCGCAATTCTACCGGCGCTGCGCGGCAACGCTGTATGCGCGTTCATGCGCCAAGGGCGCACCCGTTGCTCGCGCCACCCTACAATCCGCGCTTTGCGCGAGGACCCGATGGCGACGACGCTGCTCGAAGCGGACCTACCCGGCCTTGAGCGCGTGCATCGCGGCAAAGTACGCGATGTGTTCGCCCTGGATGCCGCGCGCCTGCTGATGGTCGCCAGCGATCGCCTGTCGGCGTTCGACGTGGTCCTGCCCGATCCTATCCCGGGCAAGGGAGAAATCCTCACTGCGCTGTCCAATACCTGGTTCGCGCGCACGGCGGACCTGGTGCCGCATCACCTGCTGGGCGAACCCGTCGCTGCCGCCCTGCCTGCCGGGATCGATCCGGCGCCTTACACGGAACGCAGTGTGGTGGTGCGTCGGCTGCGGCCGCTGCCCGTCGAAGCGATCGCGCGCGGATATCTCATCGGCTCGGGCTGGAAGGATTACCAGGCGACGGGTGCGGTGAGCGGGGTGACGCTGTCGCCTGGCCTTGCGCTGGCCGAGCAGTTGCACGAGCCGATCTTCACGCCGTCGACCAAGGCCGCGGCCGGCGCCCACGACGAGAACATCGGATTCGACGCGCTGGTTGCACTCATCGGTGGTGAACTCGCCGAACGCGTGCGTGCGGCCACGCTTGCGATCTATCGTTTCGCCGCGGATTTCGCGCGCCCGCGCGGCATCCTCATCGCCGACACCAAGCTCGAATTCGGTCTCGACGCCGACGGCACGCTGCGCGTGATGGACGAGATGCTGACGCCCGACTCCTCGCGCTTCTGGGATGCCGCGCAGTACCGGGCAGGCAGCTCGCCGCCGAGCTTCGACAAGCAATTCGTGCGCGATCATCTCGAGACACTCGACTGGGACAAGCGCGCGCCCGGACCGCGTCTGCCGCGCGACGTGATCGAGGGTACCGTCGCGCGCTATTCCGAAGCCCTGCGCCGCCTCTCGGACTGAGCAACATCCGTCCGCACGCGCGAGCCACTGCCAGGTCGCTGCGCGACCTGAAGTACAAACGCGGGTTGCTTTGCGTAGCTCAGGTCGGCCCAGCCGACCTGAAGCAGGGATTCGAACGCTCAAAGGTCGACATAGGTCGACCAGAAGTCGCAGTACGCCTTGCGGTAGTCCCCACGCGGCGCGATGACCGCGCCGTTGAGTTCCAGCCCAAGCGAGCCTGCCGCGGGATGCACGGGCCACGCGGCGACTCCCGGCGCATCCGCGATGCCATCCTGCGCAAAGCTCGTCCACAGCGCCTGCATGTGCGCCGCCAGTCCCTGCTCGAGCGCTCCGTATTGCGTCATGCCGGAGAACAGGAACGGGATCTCGATGGCGTGGAACGCGCCGAGCGGTAGCAGCGCCGGGGCCGGCAGCACATGCGTGAAGTAGTACGCGAATGCCGGATTGCCGGCGGCGGCGTAATCGCGCGCCGCGCGTTGCGCGGGGCAGATGAAGGAGGTGTCGGTCACGATCGCGGTCCAGGCGCGCCACACCGGCGTGTAATCGCTGCCGGGATAGCGCGCCAGCACCTGGCTCGCGATCGTCGGCAGCCGTGTTCGCACCAGTGCTTCGTAGCCGGCCAGCGTGGTCGGCTTGTCGCTGTCGGAAACGAGCGTGGTGGCCTCGTCTTCGTTGACCCCGATCACGAATGGCACGCGTGCGCCAGAACCCGTGCGCAACGCCGCGCCAGGACTCTGCGCAAACGCAAAGCCGTCGACGATCAATCCATACTTCTCGCCGACCGGATTGAAACTGGTGGTGCCCTGCGCAGCCGCCACCACCTGCGCCGAGGTCTTGCCGCGCAGGCAGGCCGCGACATCCCCGGTGCTGCAGTCGAGGCGCTGCTTGAGCCGCTCGCCCTGCGTTAGCGCGGCTTCGCGCACACCCACCGCGGTGCGCAGCAGCGGCAGCGCGTTGAGGCAGTTGCCACTCTGCATGATGGCGCGATGGAACAACCCAGCGGACAGCGGCGAGGCGAGGTGCGCGCAGACGCTGACGCCGCCGGCGGATTCACCGAAGATGGTCACGCGACCGGTATCCCCGCCAAACGCCGCGATGTTGTCACGCACCCATGCGAGCGCCGCCACCTGGTCGAGGAATCCGTAGTTGCCTGCACCCGGTTGCGCGGGATTTTCGTCCAGCAATTCGTTGAACGCCGCGAATCCCAGCGCACCCAGCCGGTAGTTGATCGACACGAACACCACGCCGGCGCGCGCGAAGACCGCGCCGTCGTAAATCGGCATGCCGTTGGCCGCGCCCTGGCTCGCGCCACCCTGCACCAGGCCACCGCCATGAATCCACACCATCACCGGCATCGGAGCGGCGGGATGGAGGTCGGCGCTCCAGACGTTGAGATACAGGCAGTCCTCGTCGATCAGCGGCGGAATCGCGCCGAAGAAGCCGGGGCCCGCCTGCTGCGGACACGCGGCCGCCATGCCCGTGTTGCGCAACACCTGATGGCGTGGGGCCGCAGCCATGGGTGCGCGCCATCGCCGCAGACCGACGGGCGCCGCGGCATACGGGATGCCTTCAAAAATGCGGGTCTGCTCGCCGGCGCTGACGCTGCGGCCTTCGACCAGGCCGGATCGCGTGGCGGCGGCCTCGACGCGCGTCGATCCATCCGACAGCAGGCCGATGCCGCGATCGTGCAGCCAGCGTCCGCCCACACCTGCGGGGTAGCGCAAGTCGAGCGCGACGCGATTGCCGAGATCCAGCTCGGCGCGCGGCGTCGACAGCGCGATCGTGGCGCTGCCGGCATCGCGGAACACCACGGCGCGTGGTGCGCAGGTGCGGCAGTAGCCTTGCGCGTATTGCGCGCGTGCCGCGAACTCGAGCGTCGCGCTGGTGGCATCCACGATTGCCCAGCGCGGTTCGCCGGCTGCGTCGTAGTGGTAGACGAGTGACACCAGCCGGTGACCCGCGCCGTTCGACAACAGCGTGTTGCCAAGCCCCCAGCCGTCCTGGTCGGCGCCGGCCCACCAGGCGCCCGACAAATCTCCTTCTGCGCGAGTGTCGCGCGTCGCCACTGGTTCCAGGCACCAGTCGATGCGCTCGCCATCGATGGTCACCATGAGCGTGGCCAGTCGAACACCGTTCCGCGCAACGCCGTCGTTGCATCCGGCGCTCGCCGCGGTCGCGTCGGTGCGCATCTGCAACGTGCCGACCACGCGTCCGGGTTCGACTGCGCCCTGTGCGGTGCGCCGGAATCGATACACGGGCGACACGAACCCCGCGCCGGACAAGGGCGACTGCGCCGTGTACCAGGTCGGTTCGCCCTGCGCGTCGTAGGTGTAGAAGACCGCGAACAGCGTACTGCCCGCGGCATGCACATCGACACCGTGGCCGTCGTGTGCGCGGTCGTACCAGGGTCCCCGGTACTCCGCAGGCGTCGCAGCGGTCGCATTGCCGGCGAGGCAGAGTAGAAGCGCGAGGAGAGCACAGGACACCGGGCGCAACATGCAGGCAGTTCTCCCAGGACATGGAGCACGCAACGCGCGTCGGATCGGCACGTTGACGCATCGCGCAGCCGCGTGCGCGTATTCTGCCGATCCTTGCCGACGCGCGCCGACTTTTCAGGCAACGACACAGGTTTTCGCCGCCGAGTGGCGCCCGCGCGCGAAAGTGCGGTGAGTCGCAGAAGCGACGCTGGCGTCGGGAGTAATCTCGGGAACAACGGCGGGGAGCGGCATCATGCGCCCATTCCAAGGCCTCGCGCCAAGTGCAGCTGCGTCGGCGCCATTCAGCCGCGTGGATTCGCGTGCGCGCATTGTCGCCGCGTGGTGCATCGTCGGTGTCGGCGTGGCAGCGACAGCGCACGCCGAACCGGCGGCGCTGGCACCAAATGGCGCAGTCGTGGTGACGGCCACGGTACAACTGGGCAGCGTGCTCGGCGAGGTCAAGCCCGAGATCTACGGCGTCAACTTTGGCGACGACGCACAGCACGCCGACCTGCGCTATCCGCTGCGGCGCTGGGGCGGCAACTCGACCACGCGCTACAACTGGCAGAGCGATTCGCACAACACCGCATTCGATTACTTCTTCCAGAACATCGCCGACGGCAACGGCCAGAACCTGCCCAACGATTCCGGTGCCAACCGCTTCATCGCGAGCACACGGCAGGGCGGCGGCGAGGCGCTCGACACGGTGCCGACTATCGGCTGGATGCCACGCGGCGATCGCGTCAAGCGCTGGGGATACTCGGTGGCGCTGTACGGTCCGCAGGATTCCAACGAATGTGCG
>JBKJSW010000018.1:0-6121 GCA_046595765.1 Ahniellaceae bacterium | reverse complement strand
GAAGCCGTCTGCTCGCTCAGATCGCGAAGCTCCGCGATTGCGAGATCGTGTTCCACGATGCGCTTGGCGAGACACGCGTCGGCGTCGCGGCCGTGATCCCGGAGGACACGCTGCGCGCCAGCGTGCGGGTACTCGACCCCGAGTTCTATCGCATCCTCGCGCTCGGCGGCAGCGTGGGCGCCGGCGAGGCCTTTCGCGATGGCCTGTGGACATGCGATGACCTGGTTGCGCTGGTGCGAATCTTCGTGCGCAACCGCGATAACCTCGACGCAATGGAAACCGGCCTCGCCCGCGTCGGCGGCGCCATGCTGCGCGCATACCATTCCTTGCGCCACAACTCTCGGCTTGGCGCGCGCCGCAACATCGCTGAGCACTACGATCTCGGCAACAAGCTGTTCCGCCTGTTCCTCGACGACAATCTCATGTACTCGAGCGCCGTGTATGCGGATCCGTCCGAGTCGCTGGAGGACGCGTCACGTCGCAAGGTGG
Source organism: Ahniellaceae bacterium (assembly GCA_046595765.1). Lineage (GTDB taxonomy): Bacteria > Pseudomonadota > Gammaproteobacteria > Xanthomonadales > Ahniellaceae > JBBQNY01. The sequence goes on along the minus strand of JBKJSW010000018.1, from coordinate 5,632 downwards.
AGCGCATCTGCATCAAGCTCGACCTCAAGCCCGGCATGCGCATCGTGGAAATCGGCAGCGGCTGGGGCGGCTTCGCGATGCACGCGGCTGCCCGGCACGGCGTCCACGTCACCACCACTACGATTTCGAAGGAACAGTACGACCTCGCTCTGGCGCGCGTGCGCGAAGCGGGCCTCGGCGATCGCGTCAGCGTCGTCATGCATGATTTTCGCGACCTTCGTGGCAGCTACGAACGCCTGGTCTCCATCGAGATGGTCGAGGCGATCGGGGCAAAGCTGCTGGATCCGTACTTCGCCAAGATTGCCGAACTGTTGTCGAACGACGGGCTTGCTCTGGTCCAGGCCATCACCATCGAGGACCACCGCTACCAGCAGGCGCTGGAAAGTGTCGATTTCATCAAGCGACACGTCTTCCCCGGCTGCTTCATTCCCTCGATTTCGGCGATGCTCGCGTCGCTTGCGCGCGCCAGCAACCTGCGCCTCACGCACCTCGAGGACATCGGCCCGAGTTACGCGTTGACGCTCGCGGAATGGCGGCGGCGCTTCAACCTCGCGCACGACGAAGTGCGCGCCCTCGGTTACTCCGAGAATTTCGTGCGGCTCTGGAACTATTACCTCGCCTACTGCGAGGGCGGTTTCCGCGAACGCTCGATCGGCGACGTACAGATGCTGTTCGCCAAGCCGGGTAACCGGCGCCCACAGTTCCTGCCCGATCTCGGAGCGGCCGCATGCATAAGCTGACTCTGCACAAAGTTGTCAATGCCGTGCTGTTCCAGCTGGCTTGGTTCGGATTCGTGGCGGGAGCACCGCACGGCCGCGCGTGGCTTGGGCTGCTTCCGCTGGCTCTGCTGGGGGCCCATGCTTTGCGCGACCCGGCGACCCGGCGCAACGACCTGGTGCTCGGATTGGCTGCCGTGGTGATCGGCATTTTCCTCGACGGCAGCTTTGCCCGTGCCGGCCTGTTGAACTACGCCGACGGCGCGCCCGCGTTGCTCGGTGCGCCCTGGTGGATCCTGGCGATGTGGCTTGCCTTTGCGTGGACACTCAACCATTCGCTCGCCTACCTCAAGAAGCACCTCGGCATCGCGATCGGACTCGGCGTCATCGCGGGCCCCTTCAGCTACTACGTCGCCGGACATGCCTGGGGCGCGCTCCAGTTCACGGGCGACATGCGCACGACGCTGATCCTGTTGGCACTGTCCTGGGGAATCGCGACCGGCCTGCTGGTGCTGCTCGCGCGACGCCTCCCGAGTCCGCGCGTTGCCGCCGCGGTGGGCGCATGAACTACGCCGCGATCGGAGTCGTGGCGGTCGCCGCCGTGGTGGTGATGACGCTCGCCTGGATGCGACAGATACGCACCCGGAACGCCGGCTGGGTAGACGTGATCTGGGCATCGATGACCGGTGCGGCGGCCGTGTGGTACGGCATCAACGGCAGCGGAGCAAACGTGCCGCGCCTGCTGACGGCCCTGCTGGGCGGCCTGTGGGGCTTGCGGCTTGCGACACATCTCGCGCGTCGCCTGCACGGCCAACCCGAAGACAGCCGTTATGCATCGATGCGCGATCGCACCAACGGCGACCAGCGCGGCTTCATCGTGATGTACGCGATCCAGGCGACCCTGGTGGTGGTGTGCTCGCTCCCGTTCTTCGCCAGCGCCTCCAGTCCGGTCGCGGGCGTGACGCCCTGGACGCTGGCGGCCATCGTCCTCTGGATCGCCGCGGTGGGCGGCGAGACCGTCGCGGACGGGCAACTTGCACGCTTCCGCGCCGCGCCCGCGAACAAAGGCCGGGTGTGCGATGTCGGCCTCTGGCAGTACTCGCGCCATCCCAACTATTTCTTTGAGTGGTTGCACTGGTTCACCTACGCGCTGCTGGCGAATGGATCGCCGATCCAGTGGCTGGCGTGGCTGGGGCCCGTCCTCATGTTCCTGCTCGTGTATTTCGTGAGCGGCGTGCCTTTCGCGGAACGCGCGTCGCTACGCTCGCGCGGCGATGCCTATCGCGATTACCAGTCGCGTGTTTCCAAGTTTTTTCCCCTTCCACCTCGCCGTCCCTTGTCCCCGTGATACGCGGAGAAGGACAACAACTGGCTGAAGCGATCCTTTATGTCCTTGATTGAATTTGCCGAACGCGGCCAATTGCCGGACGCAGTGATCCGCCTGGGCATGCGCCGCCTGTGTGCACAGCGCCTGCGCGACGAGCGCGCGGAAAATGTCGAGGAAACGCACGATCGACTGCGCGCGGGGCTGCGCTCGCTGCGCGCCAGCGCCGTCGCGATAGAGACTGCCGCCGCCAACGAGCAGCACTATGAACTGCCGCCGCGATTCTTTGAGCTTTGCCTGGGGCCGCGCCTCAAGTACTCGTCGTGCCTGTTTCCGCGCGGCGACGAGACACTGGCGCAGGGCGAAAACGCGATGCTCTCGCTGTATGGCGAACGTGCCGAGCTTGCCGATGGACAGCAGATCCTCGAGCTCGGCTGCGGATGGGGTTCGCTGACGCTATGGATGGCGGAACGGTTTCCTCATTCCACGATCACCGCCGTGTCGAACTCGAGCCCGCAGCGAGAGTTCATCGAGGCGCGTTGTCGCGCACTCGGCCTCGCCAACGTGCACGTCATCACCGAGGACATCAACCGCCTCGAACTTCCCAGCGCGAAGTTCGACCGCTGCGTGTCTATCGAGATGTTCGAACACATGCGCAACTACGAGTCGCTCCTCGCGAAAGTCGCGACCTGGCTTGCGCCCGAGGCGAAACTTTTCGTCCACATATTCTGCCATCGCACCGTGCAGTATCCGTTCGAGGTCGAGGGCGAGGACAACTGGATGGGACGCTACTTCTTCACCGGCGGCCAGATGCCGTCGTTTTCCACGCTGCTCAATTTCCAGGCGTGCTTCGTCGTCGAGGACAACTGGCAGGTGTCAGGCCGGCATTACCAGCGCAGCGCCGAACTCTGGCTCCGCAACCAGGATGCTGCGCGGGCCGAAGTACTCGACGTCCTCCGCGAAGCGTACGGCGACGCCGCGCCAATCTGGAACCAGCGCTGGCGCATGTTCTGGATGGCGTGTGCCGAATTGTTCGGCTACGCCGGTGGCAACGAGTGGATCGTCGGCCACTACCGCTTCGTCAAACGCTGAGCGCCCGCATCGGCGATTTGTCGTGGCTCTTGCAGCGCGGCGCTGTGCGCCGCTGCTCCTGCCCGTTGACGGTGCGACTCGCGGCACGCGGTGATAACCTCGCGCGCGTTCGCGCAATTGCGCACCTGAACTTGTGACGTCATGACACGATTCTCGAATGGGCTCCGTGCCATTGCCGCTCAGGCTGTTGCTGGATGCTGCGCGGTCGCAGGAGCCACGCCAGCAGTGCCCATGGGCGCGACCCCGGCTGAGATTCACGAGATTCAAGGATCGGGGCTGCGTTCGCCGTTTGCGCCACCGACCGGCAATGGGCTCGGAAGCGCGGTATCGACCCGCAACAACATCGTTACCGCGGTGCGCGCAATTCCGCTTGGCACCGACAATGGCTTCTATATCCAGACGCCTGACGCCGCCGCCGATGCAAACATGGCGACGTCACAGGGCGTCTACGTGTTCACGGGGAACGTGCAACCGACAGTTGCCATCGGCGACGCGGTCGACGTCACGGGTACCGTGCAGGAATTCTTCGACTTGACCCAGCTCACGGCGCCGCTGACGGTGACGCTAATTTCGTCGGGCAACTCCTTGCCACTCGCCATCGCGTTTGGCACTGGCGGTATCCTGATTCCTTCGAAGAACCCCGCCGCGTTGTCCTGCGGAACGACCAATTTCGAGTGTTTCGAAGGCATGCGCGTGCAGGCCAACGACGGCCGCGTAGTTCGCGCCAACCTCCGCCGCGCGGGCGACACGTACGCGGAAGTGTTCGTGAGTGCTTACGGCGAACGCGGCGTGCGGGAACCCGGCATGCGCTTCGGCCAGACATTGACGCCGGGCGACAACACGGCGGCCGGCATCTGGGACGGCAACGCCGACGTTTTTGAACTCGACATCGATGAAGTGGGATTTGCGGCGGCGGCTCCCGGGTTGACTGCGGGTACGCGCTTTGCCACGACGGGCGTCATCGGTTACAGCTTCGGTGACTACGAGCTTTATCCCACCGATTTCGAAGTGACGATGGCAGCGCCGATGCCACGCCCGGTGCGCGTGACGACGGCGCGAGAGTCGACGATCGGTGCGTACAACGTGCTGCGCCTGTGCGACACGGTCAACGATGTGGGCACGCCGGGCATCGCGTTCGAGTGCGCCGGTACCACGCCGCCGAGCGCCGCTGCACTGGACACGAAGCTGACCAAACTGGCGAACTACATCGGCGCGTCGCTGCGCTTGCCGGCGGTGCTCGCCGTCGAGGAAGTCGAGAAGCTGTCGGTGCTCACTGCTCTGGCTGCGCGCTTGCAAACGCTGTTTGGCGTGGCCTACACCGCACACCTCATCGAAGGCAACGACCCGTCAGGTATCGATGTCGGATTTCTGACTCGCAACGATCGCGTGACCGGTGCAAGCGTCACGCGTTACAACGCCACCCAGACATTCGCGGACCCCGTTGGCGGCACGCCGCTACTGTTTGACCGGCCCCCACTGGTGTTGGATGCCACGCTTGCTGGGCGGCGCGTGCTGGTCATGGCGAATCATTTGAAGTCCCGCACCAATGTCGAGAATCCCGGTATTGACGGCGTACGCGACCGCGCCAAGCGCTTTGCGCAGGCGCAGTCCACTGCATCGCTCGTCCAGTCGTTTCAGACAACTCCAGCCACGGCTAACGTACCGTTGTTCGTGCTCGGCGATTTCAATGCGTATCAGTTCACCGACGGCTACTCGGATCTGGTGGGCCTCATCGCGGGCGTCTACGACAACGCCGCCAATATCGACGACCTTGCCGGCGGCAACATCGTCACGCCGCCGCTCCTCAACGCGATCGATGCGCTGATCGACGATGAGCAGTATTCGTTCCTGTTCACCGAGCAATTCGGTGCGATCCACGGGCACGCTGCCGCAGCCGCTCCCGACACTGGCCGCGACGTGCCGACCCCGCAGGTCCTCGATCACGCGCTGCTCAACACTCGAGCGCAGGGCATGCTGATTGACATGCAGTTCGCCCGCGGCAATCTCGATGCGCCTGACGAAACCATCCGGCTCGATACCAACGGGCCGCTCGGTGCGTCCGATCACGATGGCTTCGTGCTGTTTCTGCGCAACGAAGTCATTTTCAGCAACGGCTTCGAATAGGCCGACATCGCGTCGTTGCCGGCGGCAAGCCATCGGCGCGAGATCGGTGCGGATGCTCGCGGTCGCGCGCGGCAACACGGCGCGTCACCGCGTCGATGAGAGGTGTTGCGAGGCCAACCCGCTCATGGCAACTTCTGGCATGCGTCTCCTTCATCGAATATTGAGGACAAGCGGTCATGGCGGATCATTCCGAACTGTTGCAAAAGCTGTACGCCGCATTCGCCCGCGGTGACGTGCCTGCGGTTCTCGGCGCGCTCGCGCAGGACGTTCGCTGGATCGAGGCGGAGGGCTTCCCCTATGGCGGCACGTACAATGGACGGGACGCGGTGTTGCAAAACGTGTTCATGAGGATCGGCGCGGACTGGGATGGCTTCGC
>JBKJSW010000455.1:0-9623 GCA_046595765.1 Ahniellaceae bacterium | reverse complement strand
TGCCCCCGCTTCATCAACCTGGCGAGCAGGACTGCCGCAGTTCGAGCTCGACGCGGAGGTCGGCGCGACAGATGTCGCCGTGCAGGAGCATCCAGTCAACTGCGGGCGGCAACCGTTCGCGTAGCCGCGCAGCCACACCCGGCGACTCTTCCGCATCGCGCAGGTAAACGCGCAGGGCGCCGCCGCGACCCAACGCGAGCGGCCGTTGCAGCCGCGCCGCCGCAGTCGCGATGACCGCGTCGACGTTGCGCAGCGCCTCGTCGAGCTGCTGCGCGGTGCTGGCGTGCACGGTGGCGTGCCCGATCACGCTCGCGGTGCCCGACACCAGCAACAGCGGCTCCGGTAGCCAAGGCAACAGCATCGCACGCGAAAAGCCTGGTGCGACCGGACCGAATTCGCGTGGGTAGTGCCAGGCGCTCGTCTGGCGCGGATTCTCGATCGCTTCGCCGGCGGTGCGAGCGGCAAGGAACGCCACCTGCACGCGGCCGGGCGGGCCTGGAATGCCGATCGCGGTGGCCGCGGGATAACCGCCCGCCGGGAGGGGCCCGAGCACTTCCGCTCGGCCCACGCAGAAGCGCCGGTAGCGTTCTTCGTCACCTTGTCCGGAGTTGATCGCCCCGAAGAAATTCCATACCCGCAGCAAGTGCGGGTATCCGAGTTCCACGCAATCTCGTTGCACCTGCCGATACGCCGCAGCGATCGTGGGTTCGATGGAATCCTGCTCGGCTATGTCCAGCACGCCGCATAGCAGGTCGCCGGTAGCGAACGAGGTCAACGGACCGTGCACATCATGCGCGACTGCGGAGCCCTCGAACCAGGTTTCGTCGCGACGATTGCCATCGAGCCAGCGCAGCGGTATCGGCAGGACGTGCGTGTCGGCCGATCGCGGTGGCGAGTCGCCTGCGGCAAACGACCACCCGCGCACTGTCGCCGTCGGCGAGTGCGGGTCGCGGGCAGTGTCGGGAGGCTTGGTCGGCACCGGGTCTCGGTCTCCAGGGCGGGCGCGCAGTCTAGTGGCCCGTGGCGGATGCGTAAGCGAAATTACTCGGCCCGCGTCGTCCTGTGCATCGTCCCGCATTGCGACCTGCGCTGCAGACTGGCTTGCCGCCGCCCATGCGATCATCCGTGCTCCGCCGCGACTTGCGTTGCCGATGACCGATCTGCCTGACTTCGAAATCGTCGCGGACTGGCTGCGTGGCCTGCAGGACCGCATCACTTTGGCGATCGAAGCGTGCGACGGCGGCGCCCGCTTCCAGGAGGACGATTGGACCCGTGGCGAAGGGGGCGGTGGCCGCACGCGCATCCTGCGCGATGGAGCGGCGTTCGAGCAGGCCGGCATCGGATTCTCCGACGTATCCGGCGCGCGCATGCCGCCGGCGGCGACCGCGCAGCGACCGGAGCTCACGGGCGCCGCATGGCGGGCGGCAGGGGTGTCGCTGGTGTTCCATCCGGGCAATCCGTTCGTGCCTGCGGTGCACATGAACGTCCGGCATTTTCGCGCGTTGCGCGATGGCGCCACCGTGGCGTGGTGGTTCGGCGGTGGTTTCGACCTGACACCGACGTATCCTTTCGACGAGGACGTCCTCCACTGGCACCGCACCGCGCGCGCGCTCTGCGCAGCGCACGGCGGCGATGGCCGCTACCTCGCGCACAAGCGCGCCTGCGACGAATATTTCCACCTGCGGCATCGCGGCGAGACACGGGGAGTCGGGGGCCTGTTCTTCGACGACTTGAACGAGCACGGATTCGACGCCGCGTTCGCCTACGTGCGCGCCGTCGGCGACGGCCTGCTGCCGGCATACCTGCCGATCGTGGAGCGTCGCCGCGACACGCCGTTCGACACGCGCGAACGCGAGTTCCAGCTGTACCGGCGGGGACGCTACGTCGAATTCAACCTGGTCTGGGATCGTGGCACCTTGTTCGGCCTGCAGTCTGGCGGCCGCACCGAATCAATCCTCATGAGCCTGCCGCCGCGCGTGCGCTGGGAATACGGTTTCCAGCCCGGGCCGGGTTCGCCCGAGGCGCGTCTCGCGGCCTACCTCCAGCCGCGCGACTGGTTGCAGCTCGAGACTGCCTGAGCGTTTGCGCGTGCGGCGACAGCGATGCAGCGTGCCGCTGTACCCCCGGATCGCGATCAGTGCTCCGTGTTCGCTGCCCGCGGCAGTGCCGCTCGCCGCGCGAGCACGTCGCGCGCGTGCCGGTAGCCGGTCTCGATGGCGCGTTCGTGCGCATGCCAATCGAGCAGGTCGATGTCGCGCAGCGGCGGCGCGATGAGCAGATCCGCGCTCGCGCTCGCGCGCTGACTGGCCGCAGTTGCGCCCACAGTGCCCGCGCGCAGCAGCAGTTCAATGATTCCCGGGCGCGTGCGCTTGCGGAATAAATCCGGCAGCAGCGCCCACCACGGTGGCAGCTCTGTTTCGTCCGCCATCGCGGTGATGTCGTGTTCCGCGCCCACATCGACCGCGATGGTTTCGTCGACCGGCCATTGCCGCATCACTCCGACCGGCAGATTGTCGAGCACGGCGCCGTCGACAAACACCTTGCCGCCTTCGATCACCGGCGGCAACACGCCGGGAATTGCGACGGATGCGCGCAGCGCGCGCCACAAAGAGCCCTGTCGGTGCACGTGCACGAGGTTGTCCGTGAGATTTGCGCTGATGCAGAAGAACGGCAGCGCCAGTTCCTCGATACGCTGCTCGCCGAATACTTCGCGTAGCAGGGCCGACACGCGTCGCCCCGAATTGACGGCGTACAGGGGCAGTGTCCAGCCCGCCAGCGGACGGCTCGTCACGAACGCATAGCGCATCACCTTGACGACTTCCTCGAGCGGCACGTCGCGCGCCATGAGCGCTGCGACGACCGCGCCGATGCTGGTGCCGGCAACCACGTCGGGCAACGCATCGAACTCCGCCAGCGCGCGTACCACGCCGACATGCGCAAAGCCGCGCGCACCGCCGCCGGCGAGCACCAGGCCACGGCCGTGGCCCGCGACCAGCCGTGCGATGCGGGGCAGGTCGGCCGGCGAGCGCAACTGGTGCGACAGCATGCCGCCGAACCACTGGCTCCATGCCGCCGTGCACGCGCTGCCGCGCCGGCTGTCGAGGAGCAGGTGCTCGATGCGCGGCACGGGGCTTGAGTCGAGCGTCTGCGGGTCGCGCGAGTGCGGGTCGGGCGGGCGGTCCGCACGCACCGCATGCAGCCACACATCAGCCTGGCGCTTGCAGAGCGTGCGCCACGCACGCTGGCCCGGCTCATCGACGTACAACACGCGTCGATGCGTCTGTTCGAGCGCATGCAATTCCGTCGTGGTCATGCGCGAGCCCTGCGCGAAGCGCACCACGGCCGTGCTGCTGCGCGTGCCGAAGGCGAGGGAAAGCCCGGCAGCGAGCGCGTCGAGGTCGACGTCGTCGCTGGCTGCCAGCAAGGCGATGGTGCGCGGCCCCGCGTGCAGGGCGTTGTCACCCGCAAGGCGACTGTGGCGACGGAACGCATGTCGCGCGAGCGCGAGCGTCGCCGCGGGCTCGCGCAACGCCAACGCCTCGAAAGCCGGACGGTCCAGCATCAGGAGTTCGCTGTCGCGGCAGGCATACACCGTCGCGCTGCGCGCAGCGCCGGTGAAGAGCGCAGTCTCGCCCACCGTCTCGCCGGGGCTCACATGCCCCAGCACCTGCGGACGGTCGACGCCCTGGCGAAACGCACACAGGCTGCCCGCGACCAGGAGGTACAGCGCATCGCCGGGATCGTCCTCGCGGAACAGGATGCGACCGGAGGGCAGCACCAGTGCCCGCAGCTGCTGCAACAGCCATGCGCGCCCCTCGTTGCTGAGCTCGGCATAGCCGGGTAGCGCTGACGCTACGTCGCCCCCCGGCGCGGACATCTCGGCGTTCATCCCGCAAGCATGCACCGCGCGCCCGGTTTCGCCAACCGTGGGGTGGTCGTCGAGCTCTGTACCGCCTGAGCAGCCGCCCCGGTTTGACGGCGTTTCGACCGGCTCGACGTAGAATCGCGTGATGCGCATCGCTTCGTGGAACGTCAACTCACTCAACGTCCGTCTGCCGCAACTCGTGCGCTGGCTCGAACACGAACCCGAGCGCGCGCCCGATGTCCTGGGACTGCAGGAACTCAAGCTCGAGGAAACGCGCTTTCCCCGCGCGGAAATCGAGGCGCTCGGCTACCACGTGCTCGTCTCCGGCCAGAAGACCTACAACGGCGTGGCGCTGTTGACGCGCGTGCCCGCTGTCGACGCGCTCATCGATCTGCCGGGCCTGGCGGACCCGCAGCGGCGGGTGCTGGCCGCCACCGTGGGCGATGTGCGCGTGATCAACTTCTACGTGGTCAACGGCCATTCCGTCGGCAGCGAAAAATTCGCATACAAGCTCGCCTGGCTCGAAGCGGCACGCGACTTCCTCGCGCAGGAGCTTGCACGCCACCCCAGGCTGGTCGTGCTCGGCGATTTCAACATTGCGCCGGAGGACCGCGACGTGCACGATCCGATCGCCTGGCACGAGCGCATCCTCTGCTCCACGCCTGAGCGCGATGCATTGCGGCAGTGGCTGGATCTCGGCCTGCACGACAGCTTCCGGCTGCACAACGACGAGGACGGCCAGTACAGCTGGTGGGATTACCGGCAGGCTGCGTTCCGCCGCAACCTCGGTCTCCGTATCGACCTCATCCTGGTGAGTGACGGGTTGCGCGCGCAGTGCGTCTCCGCCGGCATCGACGCCGCGCCGCGCTCCTGGGAGCGGCCGTCCGATCACGCGCCGGTATGGCTGGAGATCGCCGCGTGATCGACGATCCCGACATCCCGCTCGAGGAGGAAGAACTCGACGCGCTGGGCGAACGACTCGCCGATCGCGCCGGCGACGACGGGCTGCTGCTGGACGGCGTGCATGGCCTGCTGACGGCGTTGAGCATCGGTCCCGGCGAAGTGGGCCCGCAGCAATGGTTGTCCGCGATACTCGACAGCGACGAACCGTTCACCGACGAAGCCGAGGCGCGCCAGACGATCACGCTGTTGCTGCGTTTCCATCAAGCGGTGCTGCGCGAGCTCGAGAGCCTCGAATACGAGCCGATACTCGGCCACGTGGAAGAGGACGACGGTTCGCCGCACGTCAGCGCGGCGGGGTGGTGCGAAGGATTTTCTGCCGGCGTTGACCTTGGCGGCGCGGCGTGGGAGCAGCGCATGCAGGCCGACCCGCAACTGCTGGAACTGCTGGGCCCGATCGTGCAGCTGGCCGCCGACGAGGAGCTGTTCGATCTCGGCGATGGCGTCGCGGTCTCGCCCTTGTCGGAAGCGGAGTACGAAAGCGCGCTCGATGGCATCGCCGCCGCTGTCCTCGACGTCCAGCAATACTGGCGGGAGCATCCCGTTTCAGCGGAGGAATCAGGGCCGCTCGCAACCGCCGACTGCGATCGAGTGGTGCCGCGGCGTCGCGGCGGCCGCTGGGTGCACTGACGCCGAACTAGCGCGTGGTGAGGCGCACCAACAGGTCGGCAAATCGTCGATAGGGCGGACGTGCGAGGCTGGTGCTCGCGAACGCCTGGGCCTGTCGGAAGATCGGCAGGCGCTTGGAAAAGGTCTCGAAGCTGTAGCGACCGTGATACTGGCCCAGCCCCGACGCGCCGATGCCGCCGAACGGCAGTCCGCCCTGGGCGAACTGCACGATGGTGTCGTTGATCGCGACGCTGCCCACCGAGGTGCGCGCCAGGAAGTCGTCGACGCGACGCGCATCGTTGTCGAACAGGTACAGCGCCAGCGGACGCGGGCGCGCATTGATGTAGTCGATCGCGGCGTTCGCATCGTCGACGCGCAGCAACGGCAGCACCGGGCCGAACAATTCCTGCTGCATGACATCGCAGTCGTACGGGGCATCGACCACCAGCGTCAGCGGCAGCACGCGGCGGCTTGGATCGCCGGGACCGATCTCGATCAGTCGCGCGCCTCGCGCCTTCGCCTCCGCGAGCCAGCCGCGCAGGCGCTGGTACTGCGCGTCGTTGACCATGGCGGTCAGGTCCGACGCGTCTCCTCCGTCCGGGAAGTAGTCCGCGACCGCGCGTTGCAGTGCCGACACCAGTGCATCCATGCGATCGCCTTCGACGAGCAGATAGTCGGTCGCGATGCAGGTCTGGCCGCCGTTGAAGCACTTGCCCTGCGCAATGCGCCGCGCCGCTTCCTCGAGATCGCAACTGGCGCTCACGAACGCCGGCGACTTGCCGCCGAGTTCAAGCGTTACGGGCGTCAGATTCTGCGCCGCGGCAGCCATCACCTTGCGCCCGACCGCGGTGGACCCGGTGAAGAACAGGTGGTCGAACGGCAGGCCGGAGAAATCCTGCGCCATCGCGGCGTCCCCAAGCACCACGGCCGCGCGCTCGGGCGGGAACACTTCCGCAATCAGCTCCTGGAGCAGCGCCGCGGTACGCGGCGTGTGCTCCGACGGCTTGAGCAGCACGTGGTTGCCGGCGCCGATCGCCCCGGCCAGTGGGATCAACGCCAGGTTGATCGGGTAATTCCACGGCGACAGCACGCCGACCACGCCCAGCGGCACTTTGCGCACTTCATTGCGACCGGGCCAGTGCATGAGGCTCGTTGCCACGCGATCGGGACGCATCCATGCCCGCAGGTGCGTTCGGATGTGGGCAATCTCGGAGAGCACCGTCATGCCATCGGCCAGCAGCGTCTCGTGCCGGCTGCGCTGGCCGAAGTCGGCGCTGGTCGCCGTCGCAAACCCGTCCAGGCGTGTTCGCAGTGCGCTGCGCAAGCGCAGGAGGTCATCCATGCGCTGCGCGTAGTCGGGAACCTGCGCACGCTGCGCCGCCTGCATGGTGGCGAGGCTGGTGCGCAACGCGTCGGTCCGGCTTGCGGCGGGTTCCTGCAGCGAGGGGTGCGGGGGCGTCACGGCGTTGCTCGTCGACTGCGCAAGGTCCTGTCGATGCTAGCACCGCGTCGGAAGTTGATCGTGGCACGCGCGCCCGCAGGGGGCGCGGTAACGATTGCGAGCCCGCAGCCTGGTTGCCACTCGCGCGGGTACCGCTACGCTAATGGCCTGTCCAAAGTGAACCTGCGCATGACCCTCCGTGTATTTCGAGGTGTGTGGCCCACGCTCGGCGAACGCTGCTACGTGGATCCGGACGCCATCGTGATCGGTGACGTGGTGCTCGGCGACGATGCATCGATCTGGCCTGGCGCAATCGCGCGCGGCGACGTGCACCGCATCCGCATTGGCGCACGCACCAATGTGCAGGACGGCAGCGTGCTGCACGTGACGCATGCCGGCCCCTACACCGGCGACGGCTTCGCATGCCTCATCGGCGACGACGTCACCATCGGTCATGCCGCGGTGATCCATGCCTGCACCCTCGAGGATGCGTGCCTCATCGGCATGCACGCGACCGTGCTGGATGGCGCGGTCGTGCGCAAGCACGGATTCGTGGGGGCGGGCGCGGTGGTGGCACCCGGCAAGACGGTAGGCGAGCGCGAGTTGTGGCTCGGCAATCCGGCCCGCCTGGTGCGCGTGCTCGGCGACGAGGAAGTCGAGCAGTTGTATTACTCGGCGCGCAATTACGTGCGGCTCAAGGACCAGTACCTGGCGGACGCCGGGCCGATCGGCAGCCTGTAGCCGCGCCCGGCGCAGGCGGGGCGCGGCGCCGGAAGCATGACCTCGCGCCTTCGGTCAATCGGTCGCCAGCAGCGCGGCCGCACCACTGTCGGCTCCGAGTTCGCGATGCAGTGCATCGGTGTCGGGTCTTACGCCATGCCAGATCTCGAAACTTTCCGCGGCCTGCTCGATCAGCATGCCGAGGCCGTCGTGGGTATCGGTGCAGCCGGCGGCGCGCGCCCATGCCAGGAACCGCGAAGCGGCCGCGCCATAACTCAGGCTCACCGCGAGTGTGCGCGCACCGGTTATCGAGAACGGCAGTTCCAGTGAGTTGCGCTCGTGCCCGGCCGACGTGGCGTCGAGCACCCAGTCGAACGCACCGAGCGTCGCCAGGTCCTTCCAGTAGCGGGCGTGCACGCGCGCCGGATCGTCGTGGCGCTCGCTGAGTCGTTCGGCGTGCTGCGGCGTACGGTTGACCACCGTCACCGACTCCACGCCGGCATCGAGCAGGGCCGGCAACACGCCCGCCGCGGCGCCGCCGGCACCAAGCATGAGCGTTCGCCGGCCGCGCAGATCGAGGCCCAGGCGTCCAGTGAGGTCGTGCACCAGGCCGATACCGTCGGTGTTGTCGCCATGCCACGCGTCGTCGCGCCGGGTCAGCGTATTGACCACTCCCGCGCGCCGTGCGGCGACGCCAAGCGTGCCTGCCTGCGCGAACGCCAATGACTTGAGCGGCTGCGTGATGTTGGCGCCCTCACCTCCGCTCCGCGCGAACTCCTCGAGACAGCGCTCGAAAACTGGCGGCTCGCACGACTGGGCCACGTAGTCCATTGCAACGCCAGTCTGTCGCGCGAACGTGGCGTGGATACGCGGCGACAGTGAGTGCTCGATCGGCTGGCCGAACAACGCAAAATGCTTTCGGGTCACGATGTCTCCGGGTCGGTGTCGGTGGCCGCGTCCTTGCGCTGCGGTCAGGCGACGTCGCGCAACCAGCGTGCGGCGTCCAGCGCGAAGTACGTCAGCACCGCGTCCGCGCCTGCGCGCTTGAACGCGAGCAGTGCTTCCAGCGCGCAAGTCTGCTCGTCGAGCCATCCCTGCGCGGCCGCTGCTTTGAGCATCGCGTACTCCCCGCTCACCTGGTACACGAAGGTAGGCGCGCCGAAGCGGTCCTTCACGCGGCGCACGATGTCGAGATAAGGCATCCCGGGCTTGATCATCACGATGTCGGCGCCCTGTGCAAGATCGAGCTCGACCTCGCGCAACGCCTCGTCGCTGTTGGCCGGGTCCATCTGGTAGCTGGTCTTGTTGCCGCCGCCCAGCGCGCCGGCCGACCCGACCGCATCGCGAAACGGGCCGTAGAAACTCGAGGCGTATTTCGCGCTGTAGGCGAGGATGCGCGTGTGGACGAAGCCCGCGTGTTCGAGGGCGTCGCGGATTGCGCCGACGCGGCCATCCATCATGTCGCTCGGCGCCACCACGTCGGCACCCGCGGCGGCATGGCTGAGCGCCTGCCGCACAAGCGCGTCCACCGTTTCGTCGTTGACCACGTAGCCCGTGGCATCGACGAGGCCGTCCTGTCCGTGGCTGGTATACGGATCGAGCGCCACGTCAGTGATCACGCCGAGTTCCGGAAAGCGCTGCTTGAGCGCGCGTACCGCGCGTTGCGCCAACCCGTCGTCGCGCCACGCGGCGGCGGCATCGAGCGACTTGGCGGCGGGCTCGGTCACCGGGAACAGGGCGAGCGCGGGAATCCGCAATTCGCAGGCGGATTCCGCAACGCGTAGCAGTTCGTCGATCGATACCCGTTCGATTCCCGGCATCGACGCGATCATGGCCCGCCCGGCGGGCTCGTGCACGAACACCGGGTAGATGAGGTCATCCACGCTGAGGCGCGACTCGCGCACCAGTCTTCTCGAGAAGGCGTCACGGCGAAGGCGTCGCGGTCGGATCGGGTAGTGGGCCATGGCGATATGACGGCTGCGAAGAGTTGCATTGTGCGGACTTGCGGCAGGCGACGCACGCTTCATC
>JBKJSW010000378.1:0-6481 GCA_046595765.1 Ahniellaceae bacterium | reverse complement strand
CGACGAACGGATCCAGGAAGCGGCGTTCCAGATCCCCGGTCGCAGTGGGCGGCGTCAGCGAAAGCGCGGTGAGGATCGTGAGCGAGCTTGCGACATCGGCCGCGACTCTCGCATATAGCGCATTGATCAGGCGATGCGGTTTGCCGATTCCGAGCGGCGCGGCTAGCACCACGCGCTTCCCGACAGTCGAGACGATGCGTGTGACAGCTGCGTCGAGCGTCGTGAATGTTTCAGGCTCGGACATGGATCGCAACGCGCAAACGGGGCGCGCCGATCATCGCATGCACAGCAACGATGCGGCGGCGCCACCTGTCCGCTTGATGCCCGGCGCCGGCCGGGCATCAGAGTCAGTTTCGATGAATCCTGGCGCACACACTCCAATCACTGCTGCAAACGCGCGACATCTAAGGAAGAGCGATTGGGTTTGTCACTGGAGCAGCGCGACGTCCAACGCGCTCGCAGCGCCCCTCAAGTTCGAGCTCGGAATTACAACGACCCACGTGGATTGCAGGCCGAGTGTCAGCCGCGAGCGCGACCAAGCGTTTCTTCGTCGTGAATTCCAGTCAGGGTTCCATCCAGTTTCCCGTCGACGCGGGAAACGGTGGTGGGCGGTACAGGGATCGAACCTGTGACCCCTACCATGTCAAGGTAGTGCTCTACCGCTGAGCTAACCGCCCGATGTTGCGCGGCGATGCGGAGGCGCCGGCGTCCCCGGCGAGCGCTGGCTCGCGAGGGGCGCGCACGTTAACACGGCGCGTGCGCGCGCTCAATCGCGGGCAGAAAAATCCACGCGCGCAACGCACTCGTCCGATTTGCCGCCGCATGGCCGCGGTGTTCTTTCCGAGCCGGTGAGCACGCTACGCTCGTCGTCGATCAGGTTTCACCGCCCACCGCGTTTCGCGAGAATGTGCCAGACGCGCATTAGCCTCTGCGCCCAGCAGTGACCAGAATGGCCGTCCCAATGACCGATCGTCGCGATGGATCACCAGGCACTCGTGACCAGAGGCTCGGCATCTGGCTGGTGCCGGCCGTGGCCGCAACACTCATCGTGCTATGGCTGTACGCGCCCGGGTTCGGCGGATTCTGGCTGGGCGACGACTACGGCCACCTCCACCAGACCTATAACTGGTCCCAGGACGGGAAGTTATGGACGGAGACCTGGGCGAAGTTCGCGGCGCCAGCGGACGCGGTCGGGAATTTCTACAGACCCCTGGTCTTCGTGACCCTGTCGGCCAATTTCGCGATGTTCGGCGCGAACTACTGGGGCTGGTTCCTCACCAACCTGCTGATGCACATTGCGTGCACCTGCCTCGTCCTGTGGGTGGTGCGCCGTGCGGCCCTGGTGCTCGCACTCGACGCAAGCATCGCGGCACCGGTTGCGGCGCTCGTGTACGCGACGTCTCCGCTGCTGGTCGAGGGGGTGATGTGGGTGAGTGCGCGCAGCGATCTCGCGGTCACGGCCATGGCGTTGCTGGCCGCTGGACTCTGGTTTGCGCCCAACTCCGGCGGATTCCGCAGGTTCGACCTGCGTTGGCTGATTCCGCTGCTGGTCGTGATCGGACTCGGCTTCAAGGAGTCGGCCGCGGTGCTGCCGCTGCAACTTGTGTTGCTGGCGTTGGCGCGGCCGCGCAGCGTGCATCGCAGCGCTTGGCTCGCACTGGCGGCGTCCGGTTTCGTCGTCGCGGCGTTCTTTGCCGCGCGGGCGTGGTGGTTCGACTCCGCATGGCAGGCTTACGCGGACGGCGGAGAACGCGATGCCTGGGCGTCAATCCTGTCGCTGGTGGACTGGTGGCGCGGCGCTGTCGCATCGGCCCCGCGAGCGTCACTCACCTGGCTCCTGGCGAGCGTCGCGGCAGCGGCGATGGCCATGCGCAACGGTGGTGCAGAGTCGCCGCGAAAGCGCGTCGCACTTGCGCTTGCGGCCGCGGGAGCGGGCCAACTGCTCGCGGCGCTGCTCAATCTTGGCTCCTTCTCGGCAGACGGCGATGGTGGTCGGCTGCTGGTGGGTCCCGTCGCGTGGTTCGCGCTCTCGCTCGGAGTGCTGCTCGCCTCGACATCCGTGATCGAAGTTGCGCACGCGACGCAAACACGGCTACGACTGGCGGCGATGTCGGCCCTGCTCGCGGTGATCGCTGGATCGTGGGCGTCGCATGCGAGGATTGCGCAGTTCGCGGCCGTGCAACGCGAGATGCGCGCACTCGTGGTCGCCATCGGGCGGTTTGCCCCAGGTCGCACCGACACTACCGTTCTGGTGGTGCCGGACCGACGCATGGGTGTGGTCGCGGCCCGTAACGGGCAAGGTGCGCTGGTCATGCCACCGCTGCAGTCGACCGGCCTCCTGCACCGGGTGGTACCCACGCTCCCCGACGAACTGGCGTCACGTCCCGCGCAGTTCGCGCGGGGACTGGGAACACGGCTGACGCAGTTGCAACCTGGTCGCGCGGACCTCGCAACTCTCCGGCGCCTGCTGGAACCGGCTGCGCCAGGCCCTGCCCCGTCCTACGCGTGCTGGTCATCCCGCAGGCTTGCCATCGTGCCCGTCGTCACCCGAACCGCCGAGGCGAGTCCCGCGCAACTGTGCGCGCGCATCGAGTGAAGCGGGATCGCACGACGGCCCGCGTAGCGGCCCAGCGGCGCCTCAGACCATGAGCCCGGCCGCGCGGATCTTGCGCACCTCGTCGCGCACGCGCGCCGCGGCTTCGAACTCGAGGTTCTGCGCGTGCTGGTACATCTGCTGCTCGAGTTTCTTGAGCTTGGCGGCGAGTTGCGCGGGGGGCAGCGCGGCGTAATCGATGCGCGGTTCGGCCACGGCGGCCTGCTTCGAGTGGCCGCGCGCGTTGCGCTTTTCGGCCGCCTCGCTGCGCGCGCCTTCCATGATGTCAGCGACCTGCTTCGAGACGGTCTGCGGGATGATGCCGTGCTCGAGGTTGTATTCGACCTGTTTGGCGCGGCGACGGTCGGTCTCATCGATGGCGCGGCGCATCGAATTGGTGACGCGATCCGCGTAGAGGATGGCCTTGCCACGCAGGTTGCGCGCGGCGCGTCCGATGGTCTGGATGAGCGAACCCTCGGAGCGCAGGAAGCCCTCCTTGTCGGCATCGAGGATCGCCACCAGTGAAACCTCGGGCATGTCGAGGCCTTCGCGCAGGAGGTTGATGCCGACCAGCACGTCGAAGAGGCCAAGGCGAAGGTCGCGGATGATCTCGACGCGCTCCACCGTGTCGATGTCGGAATGGAGGTAACGCACCTTCACGCCATGCTCTGACAGGTAATCGGTCAGGCTCTCCGACATGCGCTTGGTCAGCGTCGTGACCAGCACGCGATCGCCCCAGCCGACGCGCTCGTGGATCTGCGACAGCAGGTCTTCGACCTGGGTGCGGACCGGGCGGATCTCGACCTCGGGATCGATGAGGCCGGTCGGGCGCACAACCTGTTCGACCACCGAGCCCTCGGACAACTTCAGTTCGTAGGGCCCTGGCGTCGCCGACACGCAGATCATGCGCGGCGCGCGCTTCTCCCATTCCTCGAACTTGAGCGGGCGGTTATCGAGCGCGGAGGGCAGGCGGAAGCCGTACTGCACGAGGTTTTCCTTGCGCGATCGGTCGCCCTTGTACATCGCCCCGATCTGCGGAATCGTCACGTGCGACTCGTCGACCACCAGCAGCGCATCGGGCGGCAGATAGTCGAACAGGCACGGCGGCGGCGCGCCCGGCGCGTGCCCCGTCAGGTGCCGCGAGTAATTCTCGATGCCCTGGCAGAATCCGATCTCGGCCATCATTTCCAGGTCGAACGTGGTGCGCTGCTTGAGGCGCTGCGCTTCCACCAATTTACCTTCCGCGTACAGCACCTCGAGGCGCTGGCTGAGCTCGTCCTTGATCGTCTCGATGGCCTCGAGCACCGTGCGCCGCGTGCTCGCGTAATGAGTTTTCGGATAGACGGTGTAGCGCGGCACCTTGCGCAGCGTTTCACCAGTGAGCGGATCGAAAATGGTGATGGCCTCGATGTTGCCGTCGAAGAGCTCGATGCGCACGGCCTCGGCATCGGACTCGGCGGGGAACACGTCGATGACCTCGCCGCGTACGCGATAGCTGCCGCGGCGCAGCTCGAAATCGCCGCGCTTGTACTGCAGGTCGGTCAGGCGCCGGATGAGGTCGCGCTGGTCGATGTGTTCGCCGCGCACCATGTGCAGCACCATGCGGTGGTATTCGCCGGGATCGCCGAGCCCGTAGATCGACGACACCGTGCACACGATCAGGGCATCGCGGCGCTCGAGCAGGGCCTTGGTCGCGGACAGGCGCATCTGCTCGATGTGCTCGTTGATGTTCGAGTCTTTCTCGATGTACGTATCGGATGCCGCGAGGTATGCCTCCGGCTGGTAGTAGTCGTAGTAACTGACGAAGTACTCGACCGCGTTGTTCGGGAAGAAGGCCTTGAACTCGCCGTAGAGCTGAGCCGCCAGGGTCTTGTTGGGCGCCATGACGAGGGTCGTCTTCTGCACGGCCTGGACCACGTTTGCAATCGCAAACGTCTTGCCGGAACCAGTCACTCCGAGCAGCGTCTGGTGAGCGAGTCCGGCCTCGAAGCCCTCGATCATCCGGGCGATCGCCTGCGGCTGGTCGCCAGCGGGCTCGAAAGGCGCAACGAGTTGGAAGCGATCGCTCATCGGGGGAGTCCGGGGTTTTCAGGCCGACTTCGAGAGATGGGGATGTTGCGGCAATTTCCTACGGGGCGCAGGGCGGATGTGCCGACGCGGCCACCGCGGGATCCCGCGATCGTGGCATCCCAGGCAAGGAGATCCTGCGATGACGCATGCAACCATGGATTTGCCCGCACTCCGCACCCACCCGGCGGCCGCGCGACGTTGCCGCCCATCGGTGCGGCACGCCTGCGGCACCACAGTGATGGAACTCATGACCACGCTGGCAGTTGTTGGCGTCCTGCTGGGCGCGGCAGTGCCGGGCTTCGCCTCGGTCATCGAGCGCAACCGCAACACGACCGTTTCGAACCGGCTGTTGACGACACTGGCCCGGGCTCGCAACGAGGCCGTCACCCACGCGAGCGGCGCCGTGGTGTGTCCCAGCGCCGATGCAATAAGTTGCCTGCCGGGACACGATTTCTCCCGCGGCTGGCTCGGCTTCCGTGACGTCGATTCCGACGGTGCGCTGGACCCGGGCGAGTGGGTGTTCACCCTTACCCAGGCGAGCGACCTGCACGGGCGCCGAGTGTTCGCGACAGCAGGCCGGCGTTCGCTGAGGTACCGGGCGGACGGCCGCAATGCCGGCACCAACCTCACCCTGCGCGTCTGCGACGAGTCTGGCGTCGCACAGCGTGTGGTCATTGTCAGCGTCGGAGGCCGGGCTCGCATCGGTGCGGCGCCGCCCGGCACCGCGCCGTGTCCATTGTCGTAGACCGGTCGGCATCTGTCCGAAGTCCTGCAGGCTGCTGGAGTCTCGAAATGAAACAGACCCGAATCGCGAAATTGTTCAGGGACGGCATGTGCCAGGCGATCCGCCTGCCAGCCGAATTCGGTTTCGAGGGCGGCGAGGTGTACGCCACCCGCGACGACGCAACGGGCGATGTGGTCCTGTCGAATCGGCTGTGCGCGGATGCCTGGAACGAGTTCTTCGCGTCGCTCCACTGTTTCGGTAGACCAGCGGAACCCGACGATGCAACTGCGACGGAGGTGCCGATGCGCGAGTCCCCGGAATGCCGTTGATCAGGGTCCGAAACCGCGCGGTTCGAGACCATTGAAAAAGATCGTGTCGGTGGGCTCGAAAGGCGCGCCCGCCATGATCCAGTCGTAGATCAGGGCCTGCTGCGAGAGCGGGAGATCCGGCCGGTTCTGAGGCATGCGTTCGCTCTCGAGGAACGGTCCCGGAATGTCGCAGTTGACCTTGCGGAACAACAGGCTCCGCAGTGCGTCACGCGGGGTGACACGGGACTGCGCCGGATCCTGGCTGCTATTCACTCCCACCAGATTGAACCATGAAGGTTCCGGATTGAGGTCGAGATCCGCCTCCGGGGCGCCCGCGCTGTCCACATGGCAATTCGCGCAGCCGGACGAGAAGATCGGCTGTATGTCGGCCTGGTAATCGATCGCGTAGGTTGCCGGCGTAGCCGCGATACTGTCGCACCCGCCCGGGATCACCTGCGCGGTGACGCGAGCAGGCGGTGCGCAGAGCGCGGCTAGCAGCAGCGAGGCAAGAAATCGTCGCATGGCCGGTGGTTGAACGCGCGACACGCCGGTCCGGTTGACGCGTCTCAGGTCGATTCCACCAGTTCCACGCCATCGAGACCCTGCGACAGCGAATGGGCGTCGCCACCCTGCGCAAGCTTGATGCGGAGCCGCACCTCGTTCTGCGAGTCGGCGTGCCGCAGCGCTTCTTCATAGGCGATCTCGCCGGCGTGATAGAGCTCCACCAGGTGCTGGTCGAACGTCTGCATGCCGAGATTGGTCGATTCCTTCATCAGTTCCTTGAGC
>JBKJSW010000069.1:0-3427 GCA_046595765.1 Ahniellaceae bacterium | reverse complement strand
CCCGCTGCTGCAGGATCGACCCGACTGGGTGACCGGCGGCGCCTTCGGACTGGAGGCGAGCATCTTCGCCGTGGCGATCGACGCGCTGATGATCCTGCTGCTGTGGAAATGGAAAGGATCGGTTCCGCGGCCCGCTGCAGGAGACGCCCACTCCTCGCCGAATCCGCTCCGCATGCCGACGCCCGCAAGCCCGATGCCCTGATTTTGCGCGCGGATGGCGGGAGTCGGGAAAAGTGCCGATTCACAACAGCCGCCGAGGCAATCTGCGCAGCGTCGAATTTCTCAACGGCTGACAAATCGACTGCACGCGTTGGACCGATCAAACGCCAGGTCGGGGCAATCGACCTGACCCACGAAATTCGATGCGGGCCGCGTCAAGCCCGCATCGACTTCGTGCGACAGGACATTCCGAAACCCGGACGACTACAGCTCTTCGTACAGGCTGTCGGATTCGATCGTGCGGATTGCATCGAGACCCTTGATCAATCCGTCGTACTCGGCGTCGGCGCGCATCTTGGCGTCGTCTGCGGCGAAAGTAGCCATGTCGGCGTACTCGATCGTCACCACCAGCATCCCCGCATTCGGCCCGGCGAAGCGTGCGCGCCAGACCCGCACGCTGGCGTCGCTGCCACTGCGTTTTAGCAGGGCCCTGACCTTGTCCATTTCCTTGAGGTAAGCCGGAACGTTGCTCGTCTTGGCAACGACCACCCGCGACACCTCGGCTTGCGCGCTCCCCACCATGGCGCCGAGTCCCAACATCGCCGCAAGAATAAGATTCGTGTGCCTCATGCCCATTCCCCCTGCTTCGCGTCCTTATTGGACGCAGCCAGCTTGAACCCGATAGGGCCGTGACGGCAACCGAGCCTGATGCGGACCGGCGCTTTTGCGGGCTGAGCAGTCTGAGTTTTGGTTGCCACTTTGTCAGGCGTGACCGTGTTGCATGTATCCGTCAACACGACAGCGTGGCAAGAAGAGAACCTTTGAACTGCGGCAGTGTCGGCGCGACAATCGGATCATCTGAGAAACGCAGGAGAACACCTTGATGCAGCGGTCTGTGGCCTTTCTGTTGGCGCCCGTTGCCTGGATCATCTGCATTTCGCCTGCTGCCGCGCAGGTGACCTATCCAGTCAACTTCGCGGCGTCTGCGTCGGTGCTGTCAATCGGTGAGCGCGCCCAGTTGACTTCGCACTTCCAGGAAGCCGGTCGGCGGTGGGCCGCGGAGATCGAAATCGCGGGGCCACGCAGCATCGAAATCGAGATCGGCGTGGACAACGCCATCCCGCGTATCAACGGCCGCAGCGAAACGTCGTTTTTCGTCGGCGTGTCTGGCGGTCGCGACACGTTCGAGCAAGGTGCCGCGCGCGAGCTTCGCGCAGGTATCGATCCCAACGGCGCCACGCGCGACGTGGTCGTAAACGTCAACGCGACCTACCTGCGCACTGAGATGTGGTTCGATCCGAATCCGATTGCGCGCATCGATCCCGTACCGGTCGACCGCACCGACGCCATGAGCCTGGCGCTCCACGAACTCGGTCATGCGCTCGCCTACAATGGATTCGCGAGCGGCACCGGCGTTCCGCCCGCGACCTTCTGGTCGACGTACGATCGCTGGATCATTCCGGGATCTCCACCTTTGTTCGACGGACCGCGGGTGGTGCCGAGCTGGGGTTCGCGCCCCGATCTCACCACCAACAACTACACGCACTGGGGCAACCCCGTGATGCAGGCGCAAGCGTCCGCGAAGGCGGCAACGCCGGTGCTCTGGCGAGACGGGGCTCCAGTCCCTCAAGCACACTGCGACGGCCCCGCTTCGATCAACGCGCCGCCGTCGGGAGCAGCAGCCATCCATCAGCTGCAAGGCGGCACGCTGATCGACGAACTGATGAACGGCGTCGTATTTATTCGCGGCTCGCGCTACGACATCTCCAACCTCGACCGCGCGCTGCTGTCCGACGCGGGACTGCCGCTCGACTTGAACGGAGTCTTTGGCAACGGCTTCGAGCCCTAGCAAGGAATGGTGCGCAGGCCGCGTTACGATTGACGCATGGCACTCTCCGCGAACAGATTCCCACCGGCGCTCGAAGCGCAGTTTCGAGCGACGCGACTGGCCGCGCTGGCAGAAATCAACAGCACCACGTACGGGTACGTCGCCGGCCTGGTGTTGCTGTTTTCGGCATGGGACTGGTTCGTCGATCCGATTAACTGGAACCAGGCGCTCGTCGTGCGTGCCGCTGGAGCCGTCGTGATCCTCGCCTCCGGATTCCTCCAGCGCGTCTCCGCGCGCGTCGACTGGGCGCCGGCGATTGCGAAGGCCCGCTACGCCGCGGCAGTGCTCGGGGTCGCGGGTGCGTTGGCGGTACTCAAGGACGGCTACGTCGTCGGCGTGGCCGGACTTGTCGCGGTGATGCTGTCCGGGCCCTATATCGCGATCGATCGGCGCGACCTGCTGATGCTCAATGCAGTGCCGTTGCTGGGGATCGCAGTCATCATGATTGCGGCCGGGCTGACCCGCTTCGCGGTGATCAACGCCTCGGTTTTCATCACGCTTGCCGTCGCGGTCAGCCTGCTGCTCGCGCGCGTGTTCGAAGCATCGAATCGTCGCGCCTTCCTGCTGGAACAGGAGCTGACGCACGAAGCGCGCACCGATTCGTTGACTGGCCTGTGCAACCGACGCGCGCTCGAGGAGATCGCGGTCGCCGAGCTTGCACGCGGCACGCGCAACGACACAACACTTGCGGTGATCCTCTGCGACGTCGATTACTTCAAGCGGATCAACGACCGCCATGGCCATGGCATTGGCGATCGTGCGATTTGTGCCGTTGCCGAGCGGTTGCTCTCTGTCATGCGCGAGGGGGAGGCGCTCGGCCGATGGGGCGGCGAGGAGTTCCTCGCGGTTCTTCCAAACACCTCGGCAGGCCCGGCGGGCGCCGTCGCCGAACGCATGCGCGCGGCGGTGGAAGCGCTCCCCATTTCAATGGTTCCCGAGATTCGGGTGACAGTGAGCCTCGGCGTGGCGAGCGTGTCCGGACCGCACGGCAATGCCAGCGACGCGTGGAACGCGATCGTGAAAGCAGCCGACGATGCGATGTATCGCGGCAAGGCCGATGGTCGCAATCGCGTGATCGTGGCGAGCTAGGAAGAAGACGCAGGGAACTACCGAGAGTTCACGCTAGGGCTCGTCGCTGCACAAATCCCGCATCAGCGGCCGGGTTGACCGGCACTCCGTGACGGCGTCAGCCATCGCTCGATCTGCCGGGTCACCTCGACACTGCCGAGCAACTGCATGTGGTTGGTGCGATACGCGATCCATTGCGAAGCCGGCGCGAACTCGAGCCTGCGCTGCGGGTCGTCGTGATGACCGAGCGCACTGTGCACGGGCACGAGGCCGTCGCCAATCAACCGGTCCGCCGTCGCACTGCGCTTGGCT
>JBKJSW010000047.1:0-2766 GCA_046595765.1 Ahniellaceae bacterium | reverse complement strand
TCGGCAACGGGTCGACGTCACGCGGTCTTCCGCCTCAACTTTTCAATAGCGGCCCATCCCATGCAAACCACCCTAGAGCGCGCCGACGCGGTTATTCCGCACCAGGAAGCCTCCGTGCCGGTCTCGCAGAAGATCCGCGAGCGGTTGCGCGCCGCGCGCCAGCGCTTCCACGCCAACGACAACATCGCGCGCCACATCGAGCCGGCAGAGTTGCCGTTGTTGCTCGAAGAAGTGACAACAAAAATGCAGGGCGTGCTCCAGAGCCTGGTGATCGACATCGAAGGCGACCACAACACGCAGGACACCGCGCGCCGCGTCGCGAAAATGTACCTGACCGAGGTCTTCAGGGGCCGCTACCACCCGCAGCCCGAGACCACGGAATTTCCAAACGTCGAACATTTGAACGAACTGATGATCGTCGGTCCGATCACGGTGCGCAGTGCCTGCTCGCACCACCTGTGCCCGATCATCGGCAAGGTCTGGATTGGTGTCATGCCCAACGAGCATTCCAATCTCATCGGGCTGTCGAAGTACGCCCGCCTGTGCGAATGGGTGATGAGCCGCCCACAGATCCAGGAGGAAGCAGTGGCGCGACTCGCCGATCTGCTGCAGGACCGCATGCAGCCGGACGGGCTTGCCCTGGTGATGGAAGCCGACCATTTCTGCATTCAATGGCGCGGAGTGAAGGACGCAGATTTCAAGATGATCAACAGCGTGATGCGCGGTTCGTTCCTGAAGGATTCGAACCTCCGGCGTGAATTTCTCAGCCTGCTGCAAGGCAGGACCACCAGGGGTTAGCCATGCTCGTACGTCTGCTTTATGTCAGCCGCTCCGCTCAGCCAGTGAGCGACGAATTCATCGAATCAATTCTGGAACAGTCGCGCAAACACAATCCGGAACTCGGCATCACCGGCGTTCTCTGCCAGAGCGGCGAATTCTTCCTGCAGGTGCTGGAGGGCGGTCGAGCGGCGGTCAATCGCCTCTACAACCAGATCGTGAGCGATGACAGGCACCGCGACGTGATGGTGCTGCACTACGAAGAGGTGCGGGAGCGTCGCTTCGCCAGCTGGACCATGGCGCAAGTCAACCTTGCGCGGGTCAACCCGACGACGTTGCTCAGGTACAGCGAGCTGCCCGCGCTCGATCCTTATGCAATACCCGGCGCGGTATCGATGGCGTTGCTGGAGGAGCTGGTCGCCACCGCACAGATCATTGGCCGCGCGGCGTAGCGAATGGCATCGAAAGTTCGTCGATCCATCGGAGCCGGCGCCTTCGCGGTTGCACTCGCATCCATCGGTTGGCTGCTGCTGGGGATGCTCGACGTCGTTCCGCTCGTACTGCAGCTGCCTGGCGAGTCCGCGCTCAGGACGCATGCCACTGCTGCCGTGGCATGCCTGATGGTTGCTGCATGGGGTTTCTGGGATGCCTAGCTTTCTCAAAAGGAAAAACGTGATGCTCAAGATGTCCGATGTATGCACTTTGCTCGCAGTCACCGTCGCATTCGTGGTCACCGCCTATCTCTGGTTCAACGGCCAGAAAGAGGAGGGCCTGTTTACCGCTACATGGGTGCCCTCCATCCTGTCCTTCGGAATCTATTTCAAGGTTCTCAGCCTGAAAGGAAAACCCAGTGAGTGAGCCCACGATTCTCTACGCTGGAATTCTTTGCTTTGCGTTGGTCCTGCTCGGCGTGGCGCTGACCGTGTACGAGTTCCGCAAATTGTCTTCCCGCGGAAGTGCGAGCGCTGTCGAGCCGACGTTCAGAACGTGAAGTCCGGACGGTCTCCGGGCTGCTCGTTGCCTTGAAGCTGGCGGCACCGCGCCGCTCCCATTCCATGTCGCCATCCCCCAATGGAGTCCTGCATGATTGATCCCCTGCCCCGTAGAACCTTTCTCCTGGCCGTGGCCGCCACTGGCGCGGCGCTCGCCACCGGTGCCAGCGCTCAAGGCCCGGTCGACGGAAAGGATCCCCAGGCCATCGCACTCGGGTATGTTGCCGATGCCAAACGCGTCGACGTCAAGAAGTACCCGAAGTTCGTCGCTGGCCAGATCTGCGCCACCTGCGCGCTCTACCAGGGCAAGCCCGCCGACAAAGTCGCGGGTTGCCTGGTGTTTGCGGGAAAGCAGGTGGCAGGCGCGGGCTGGTGCACTGCCTGGGTCAAGAGGGCTTGAACACGGAGGCGTGCCGCCGCGATTCGAGTGACAGGGAACAGGGCTCGAACATTCATCTCGGATGTCCGCTTTAGATGCACGGTGACCCCTAAACCACCCCACGCGCCGCCAGCAACCGGTCCAGCACCGACTTCAACGCGAGCGGCTTGACCGGCTTCAGCAACAACGTCAGACCCGCTCCGTGCACGGCGCGGCGGACGATTTCACCGCCGTCTGCGCTCAGCACCAGTGTCGGTTGCGGACCATGCGTCGCGGCCAGGCGCGCATGCAGTCCCACGCCGGTGTCGCCGTCGTCCAGGTGGTAGTCGAGCAGCCAAAGATCTGCAGGGCGGCATTCGAGCGCGGCCTGCGCGGCGCCGCAGTTGCTCGCCGGTGTGACGTGGCAACCCCAGCCGTGCAGCACCTGCACCAATGCGTCGAGCGCGAGCGGTTCGTTGTCGACGACCAGTACGTTGAGTCCTGCCAGCGCAGGTGCACGGCCCTCCACCGCCATGTGCGTCGGCGCGGGCACGCGCGCGATCTCCACGGCGAACACGGTGCCGACGCCGGTTCGGCTGCGCAGCGTCAGCGGCACGTCGAGCAAGTGCGCGATGCGGT
>JBKJSW010000032.1:0-3019 GCA_046595765.1 Ahniellaceae bacterium | reverse complement strand
CTGCCTGCTCGGTTTCGGCCAGGACGAGGAGTGCATCGGTGAACTGTTGGGCGCGCCGCACGAAGGCATGCGCTTGATGTTCCAGATGATGAACGAGGCCCGCATCGGCGTCGGCGTGGGCGCGGCCGCGCTGGGTTACGCCGGCTATGTGGAAGCGCTGCGTTACGCGCGTGAACGCACCCAAGGCCGCAGTCCGGACCGGCCCGATCCGAACTCCCCAATGCGCCCGATCATCGAACACGCTGACGTGCGTCGCATGTTGCTGCGTTCCAAATCCCTGGTCGAAGGCGGGATGGCGCTATGCCTGTACGCGGCACGCCTGATCGACGATGAACTCACCGAGGCCGATCCGGACGCGAAAGCGCTGCTCGATCTGTTGACCCCGATCGTGAAAGCCTGGCCCTCGGATTACGGCCTGGCCGCGAACGATCTCGCGATCCAGGTGCTGGGCGGCGCCGGCTACACCCACGACTTCCCGGTCGAACGCCTGTATCGGGACAACCGCCTCAACGCGATCCACGAAGGCACCAATGGCATCCAGGCGCTCGACCTCCTGGGTCGCAAGGCGATGATGCAGGACGGCGCGGCGCTCAAGCTGCTGCTGGGTCGAATCGTTGCGACCTGCGCGGAAGCCGACGCGATCGGCGAGCTGCGCGAATTCGCCGTGCAACTGCGCGCGGGCATCGGCCTGGTGGCCGAGACGACTTCTGCCACCGGACGTCGCATGGCCGCCGGCGAAGTTCGGCTCGCGCTCGCCAACGCCGAGCACTACATGACCCTGCTCGGTCACCTCGTCATCGGCTGGTTCTGGCTTTGGCAGGCGACGGTGGCGCAGCGCGCATTGCCGGGCTCGAGCACGGTCGACGCGAACTTCTACCGCGGCAAGGTCGCGGCTTGCCGCTTCTTCTTCGCGACCGAACTACCGCGCATCGAACTCGCCGCGCGCCTCGTGCGCGATGCCGATCCGAGTGCCTTCGACATGCAGCCCGGCTGGTTCTAGCGACGCGACTTATTCAAACCCGTTGCTGAAGAACCGAACAACAGCGCGCCGCCGGTGTCGACGAACACGGCGCCGCCACGTGCCAGGCCAGCGTTGCCACCCCCGCCGCCGTTACCCTCAGTGCTGAAAATCCCGCCATTGCCCCCGGTGCCGCCGTCCCCGCCGGCCCCGGCGCGTGCGAAGCTCTGCTGTACGTTGGAATTGGCTAGCGTCGGTTGACCCAGCGCGAGGATCGCTCCGCCACGCGCCGCGCCGCCGTTGCCGCCGTTGCCGGCTGGAGACGCGTTGGCACCGCTGCCCCCAGCGCCACCATTGCCGGCGCGCGCTTCGCAATCGCGGATTGCCACGCTCTTGAGCGCGAGCGACGTGCCGGGCAACACCAGGTTTGGATTGACCTCGATCCGATCGTTCGGAAATGCGCTGGCGAGCGCAAAGTGCAGGTGCTTGCGCTTGGACAAGAGCCGGCCGTATCCCCGAGACTCGTCAAGACAACCGTTGCGTTTGCGTGCATGGCGACAAGCATCATCGAACCCGCACAACAGACTAAGAGTTTGCGCATCTGGCACACCCCCCAAGATAAGGCCGCGGTTCGTGCTGACCAAGAGTATTCACAACGCAAAAACCAGTGCGCAGGCGCCAGCTTCGCATCCGGTCCGCCGCGCCTGTGACGCACAGTGACTAAAGCACTCGGGCGGAACGTGACAGTCGTAACATGCGCCACGGAGTGGAGAACGTCCGATGCGCACCAAGCGGGCAAAAGAGCGGACCATGATCGGCGGCGACAACGGACCCGACGCGAGCGGATCGAAGTTGTCACGCGCGGACGCCCTTAGCTATCTCAAGCGCTTTCCGGCGCAGGGCCGCGTCGCAGTCGCAATCAACATCGCGCTGGTCCTTGCCGGCAACTCACTGGTGCTGTGGTTGCTGCTGACCGGCCGCTTCCGCGCGGCGCACCTGATCGCGCTGGTCATGGTGGAGTCGGTACTGCTGGCCTCGGTGGCATGGGCGCTGCACTGGTTGGTGCCGCGGCGCGACTGGCTGGAGCAGCCGAAGCCCTGGCGTGAGCAGTTGCCGGTGTTCGCCTTCATGCTGGTCTGGATCGGCGGCGCGTACGGCATGACGCTGTTGATGATCCGCGGCTACGGCGACTTCCTTGCGTTGCTGCGTTCGCCCGACGCCTGGTTCGCGGCGGGCCTGCACTGGCCGCTCGCCTACACGCTGTTGCTCGCGATCGTGCACGCGGCGGGCGACTATCGCTACTACCGGCGCAACGGCGGGCCTTTCCACTCGAGCGTCAGCCAGGATGCGATGGCGCGCATGCTGACCCTAGTCCTCGGCGGCATCCCGTTCGCGATGCCCTTCTTCGCGGCCACGATCGGCGGCTTCAAGGGCATCGAATTCATCGCGAAGAAAGCCAAGGTCTCGCCCGAGAGGTCAGTGCTGGCCGGAGTCGCGATGCTGATCGTGACGATGGGCAGCTTCGGCGTGATCAGCCTGCTCGTGTCGAACGAGGTCGCCGGCTGGGCGATTGGATACGTCTTCGCCAAGCTCATCGCTGAAGTATTGATCGCCTGCATCCCGCTGGTGATGGTGCACGTCGCGAGCGAGAGCACCGAGGCGGTGAAGTCCGCCGCGCCTCGCGGAGCATCGTCCTGACCGATGCAGCAGACTCACGTGCCCGACATTTTTTCCCGCGCCGACGCCATCTGCGCGCCTGCTGAGTCGCAACGGGATCGAAGGCCGGCGTGCACGCTGGACGCCGCCGACGGTATTGATCCTGTTCGCGAACGTCTTCTATTTCCCCGCTCCGGCATTGACCGACTTCAATCTGCCTTGCAGCGACCACGTCGATGGACGCAGGCGAGTGCAGATGACCGAACAACTGGAGCAACTCGGCGACGCTCTACCGGGCGCTGTAGTTTCTGGTCACCTGTGCCGTGACCTGCGTCGACTTCCGAGGGCGATGCTGCCGCTTGTCGAACTATCATTCCAGCATTCGCGACGAGTCGGAGTTGAAAT
>JBKJSW010000012.1:0-8438 GCA_046595765.1 Ahniellaceae bacterium | reverse complement strand
CGTGGTGTCCATTGACCGGAGTCGTCGATTGATCAAGCCCCGCACCATGCCTGGCGTGCTCGAGTTGCTGCCGCTCGACCAGATCGCCTTCCAGCGCATGCTCGACGCCATCCGCGGCGCGTTCGAGCGCTTTGGCTTCCTGCCGGTGGAAACCCCGGCGATCGAGTTGACCGAGCTGCTGCTCACCAAGTCCGGCGGGGAAACGGAGCGGCAGGTGTATTTCGTCCAGTCCACGGGCGCGCGGGAGCAGGGGCAGGAACCTGACCTCGCACTGCGCTTCGACTTGACCGTGCCGTTGGCGCGCTACGTCGCCGAACACGAGCACGACTTGCATTTCCCGTTCCGCCGCTACCAGATCCAGCGCGTCTATCGCGGCGAGCGTGCCCAGCGTGGCCGCTTCCGCGAGTTCTACCAGTGCGACATCGATGTGATCGGCAAGGATTCACTCGCGGTGCGCTACGACGCCGAGCTTCCGGCGGTGATCAACGCCCTGTTTAGCGAACTGGCGATTGGCGAGTTCACGATCCAGCTCAACAACCGCAAGCTGCTGCGCGGCTTTTTCGAATCCGTCGGCGTTGCCGAGCCGGTGCAGCAGGGCGCGGTGCTGCGCGAAATCGACAAGCTCGACAAGCGCGGTGCCGATGCGGTGTCGGCGACCCTGCGCGAAGAACCATTTGGCCTTGCGGCCGACGTGGTCGAGCGGATCATGGCCTTCGTCGCGGTGCGGTCGCGCAGCCACGCCGACGCACTGGCGCGGCTTGCGGCGCTGCCGGATGACAACGAGAACCTGCGCGCGGGCCGCGATGAATTGCGCGAGGTGCTGACGATGATCGAGGCGTTCGGCGTGCCCGAACATCGCTACGCGGTCAATTTCTCGATCGCACGTGGCCTCGACTACTACACCGGCACGGTCTTCGAGACCACCCTCGACGCCCACCCGGAAATCGGCAGCATCTGCTCGGGCGGACGCTACGAGGATCTGGCGAGCCAGTACACGCGTTCAAAGTTACCCGGAGTGGGAATCTCCATCGGCGCCAGCCGCCTGTTCTGGCAGCTGCGCGAGGCGGGGCTCGTGGCGAAGCGCGGCAGCACGGTGCATGCACTGGTGACCTTGCTCGACGAGGCCCACCTGCCGCAGTACCTGGCGCTGGCCAACGAATTGCGCGCCGCCGACATCGCCACGGAGATCCAGCTCGATCCGGTCAAGCTCGCGCGCCAGTTCAAGTACGCCGATCGCGCCGGGATCCGGTTCGTGCTGGTGTACGGCAGCGACGAGCAGGCACGCGGGGTCGTGACGATCAAGGATCTGACCAGCGGCGGATCGTTCGCCGTGGACCGCGCCGAAGTGGTGCGCGCGCTGCGCGTCGAGATCGCGCAGGCAGAGGCCAAGGCCACGGTGGCCGACGCATGAACGCCACGATCCTCCTCGACGGCGCATCCCTGACGCGCGCGGCACTGGCGCAGTTCGCGAAAGGCGGAACGCGCGTCGAGCTTGCGCCCGCGGCGCTCGCGAGGGTGCATCGAGCCGCCGAATTCCTCGCCGATCGCGCGCAGCGGGGCGAGCCGATCTATGGCGTCACCACGGGCTTCGGCAGCAATGCCGACAAGCTGCTCGGCGCCCGGCGCGCGCGCGCATCGCGTGGCGGTGAGCGCGCTGCAGCCGAGCGCTCTCTTGCCGAGGAGCTCCAGCACAATCTCATCATCACGCACGCCGTCTGCGTCGGCGAGCCGCTGGCGGCGGATGTGGTGCGCGCGATGCTCGCGATCCGCATCAACACGCTGCTGCGCGGACATTCCGGCGTGCGCGTGTCGACGCTTGAAGCGCTGGCCACGTTGCTCAACCACGACGTGGTGCCCATCGTGCCGGCCTTGGGGTCGGTCGGCGCAAGCGGCGATCTCGCGCCGCTCTCGCACCTCGCGCTGGTGCTGCTCGGTCACGGCGAAGCCTGGCATCACGGCGAACGCATCGGCGGTGCGGAAGCGCTGCGGCGCGTAGGTCTGCAACCCGTGCGGCTGTCGTACAAGGAGGGACTCGCACTCAACAACGGCACCGCGCAGATGCTTGCGTGCGCGGCCTTGACGCTCGAACGCATGGCCATGCTGCTGGATACCGCGGATCTTGCCGCCGCGATGACGCTCGAGGCGTTCGCGGGTCGCAGTTCCGCCTTCGCGGAAGCCGTGCATGCGCTACGGCCCCACCCCGGCCAGGTGGCGGTGGCGCAGCGCCTGCGCGATCTCCTGGACGGGTCGACGCTGGTCGACATCGCGTATCACATGGTGCCGTGTTTTTCGACATGGCACGCCGACAGTTGGCACGATGCGTTGCTGGCCGAACTCACGTTCGACATCGCCTGGCACTGGGTGCCGCCCGCGCAACGCCACGGCCGCGAACGTTTCTACACGCGCTTCCTGCCGTTCCGCGGCGGCAAGAAGCACCAGCCGCAGGATAGTTATTGCCTGCGTTGCGTGCCGCAGGTGCACGGCGCGGTGCGCGATGCGTGGGCGCAGGCGGCGCGCATCGTCGATATCGAACTCAACTCGGTCACCGACAACCCGCTGGTGTTCCCGGATCGCGGCGACGCCGATCGCATCGAGGAACAGGTGATCAGCGCGGGCCACTTCCACGGCATGCCGCTGGCGCTCCCGATGAGCTACCTCAAGGCCGCAATTCCGGTGCTGGCAAGCATTTCGGAGCGTCGACTCAACAAACTCGTCGATCCCGCCACCAGCGACGGCTTGCCGGCGTTCCTCATCGGCAACGAGGACGCGACCGATTCGGGTTTCATGATCGTGCAGTACACCGCCGCCGCGCTGGTCAACGACCTGGCGACGCGGGCGCACCCGGCGTCGGTGTATTCGATCCCGACGTCGGCCAACGCCGAAGACCACGTGTCGATGGGTGCCAACGAGGCGCGGCACGCGCTGGCCATGACCGAGCAGCTGGCACAGGTGCTGGCGCTCGAGTGCTACACCGCGGCGCAGGCGCTCGATTATCGTCGCGACATGATCAATGCGGCGCGAGCGCTCGCGCGGGCGGGTGACCGCGTGGTGCTCGCATCCAAGATCTC
Organism: Ahniellaceae bacterium; assembly: GCA_046595765.1. Taxonomy (GTDB): domain Bacteria; phylum Pseudomonadota; class Gammaproteobacteria; order Xanthomonadales; family Ahniellaceae; genus JBBQNY01. Next base: position 5,370 of record JBKJSW010000012.1, on the reverse strand, counting down.
GAATGCGCCGGGGGCCGATCATCCGGATCGATCCGCGTTCGAGCAGGACCTCGCTGCGCTGACTGCTGCCCTCGCAACCCGCGACGAATTCCATCCCGCGCCGGCCGTGACTTTGGCGAGCAAGATCATCCGCGAGTCGATCGCTTTCATGCCGCGCGACCGCCTCATGACCGCCGACATCGAGGCCATTACGGCGCTCGTCGCTGCGGGCGCATTGCGCATCTTGCCGTCCTGAGCGGTACACGCGGCGGCGCTCGCCCCGGCAGGCTCACCTATTCGAGTTTCTGGGTGCCTGGCACGCGGCTTGCACCGTACCTGAGGCTGCCGCATGCTTTGCCATGGCCTGCGCGAATTGCCGCGCCCACCCCACGTGGTTACTGGGTATTCCGTCACGCAGGGCATGGCCGGCAGGCGTAGGGCGGGGACTGCCCGCCATCTCGGTGTAGCCGCAAAGGGAAGTGCCCGCTCTGCAACTACGCACGGTTGAGTGTTCGTATCAGTGCATACGGAAACCTTGCGGACTTGCCTGACCAAGCCATCATGAGCTAATGTACTAGCGTATTAGTTCATTGGATTAAGAATGAAACGCCGCATGCCCCTGACGACCCGCGACCAGACTGCGGCCCTTGAAGACCTGAGCCTTGCACTGGCGCGCCTGCGCACTGCCGGCGAGGTGCAGGCCTTTCTGCGCGATTTGTGTACGCCTGCCGAGATCGAGGCGCTGGCGGATCGATGGCAAGTGGTCCCGCATCTCCTCAAGGGTGAGCCGTATCGCGAAATCCACGATGCCACCGCCGTGAGCGTGACCACGATCGGGCGCGTGGCCCGCTGCCTCGGCGAACCTGGCAGCGGTTACCAGCTGGCAGCGAAACGACTCGGGCTCGGTCGGACGGTTGGCTCATGACGCGCCGGTGCAATGGCGATCCGTCGGTGCAATCGGATCTTTCTCGCTGCGCAGTGGTGAAGCGGGGATCCGGCTCATGAGCATCCGCAACCGGCTGCGCATCGCGGCGCAGAAGTCGGGCCGGCTGGCCGAGCCAGCACGGGAACTGCTCGCACGGGCCGGCCTCGAGTTCCGGCAGAGCCGCGACCGCCTGTTCTGTTTCGGCGAGACGTTCGCGGTCGATCTGCTGCTGGTGCGCGACGATGACATCCCGGGACTGATCGCGCAGGGCGCGTGCGACCTCGGCATCGTGGGACGCAACGTTCTCGAAGAGCAGGCGCTCGCGACCGAGGCGAGCGGCGCGATGGCGCCGTGCCTCGAGCTCTTGCCGCTGCGCTTCGGGCGTTGCCGCCTGTCGGTCGCGGCGCCCGAACGAGTTCCCTACGACAGCGCACAGGATCTGTCGGGCCTCCGCATCGCGACGACCTATCCGCGCCTGCTGGCGCGTTGGCTGGCGCAACAACAGGTGCCGGCGCGGATCGTCGAGTTGTCCGGATCGGTCGAGATCGCACCGAGCCTCGGCACTGCCGACGCCATCTGCGACCTGGTGTCGAGTGGTGCGACGCTTGCCGCCAACCAGCTGCGCGAAGTCGCGACTGTGTTCGAAAGCGAAGCGGTGCTGGTCGGTCCCGCGCAACGCCTGACCGGCATCCGGCTCGAGCTGCAGGATGACCTGGTACGCCGCGTCGCTGCGGTGCTCGATGTTCGCGACACGCGCCTGCTGATGTTGCGCGCGCCACGTTCCTGCATCGCCGGGATACGCGCGATGCTGCCAGTGTCGGCGAACTCCATCGTGCTGAGCGTCGATGGGCAGGGTGATGAAGTCGCACTGCAGGCCATCTGTCCGAGCGACGTGAACTGGGTGCAGCTCGAAGGCATGAAGCGCGCCGGGGCGCATTCGCTGCTGGTGTTGCCGGTCGAGCGGATGCTCGCATGAAGCGACTGGAGTGGAGCCGGCTCGACGAGCCGCAACGCCGCGCAGCGCTGGCGCGCCCCGAGCGCACGGACGGCGCCGCGCTGACGTTGGACGTCGCGCGCGTGATCGAGCAGGTCCGCGCCGATGGCGACAGCACCCTGCGCGCCTTGTCGCGGCGATTCGATGGCGTGGAGATCGACCGCATCGAGGTGCAGCGCGAGGAATTCGACGCGGCGGATGCAAACGTCGGCACGGAACTCAAGAACGCGTTGCGCGACGCACATGGGCGTATCGACGCATTCCACCGGGCGGGCATGCAGGCGGATTACGCGCTGCAAACCGCACCCGGCGTCTGGTGCGAGCGCGTGGCCCGGCCGATCCAGTCGGTGGGCCTGTACGTGCCCGCGGGCAGCGCGCCGCTGCCGTCGACCGCATTGATGCTGGGCGTACCTTCGGCGCTCGCGGGCTGTCCGCAACGGATCCTCTGCACGCCGCCGCGCGACGGCGCGCGCGTGGACGACCTGACCCTGGTCGCGGCGGCGATGTGTGGCATCACGCGCGTGTTCCGGCTCGGCGGCGCGCAGGCGATTGCCGCGATGGCGTTCGGCACCGAGTCCGTGCCCCGTTGCGACAAGCTCTTCGGGCCAGGCAACGCATGGGTGACCGAGGCCAAGCGCCAGGTGTCGGGTTTGCGCGACGGCGTCGCCATCGACATGCCGGCCGGACCTTCCGAAGTGCTGGTGATCGCGGATAGCGAGGCCAACGCGGCATGGATTGCGGCCGACCTGCTCGCGCAGGCCGAACACGGCCCGGATTCGCAGGTGATGCTGGTCACGGACTCGGCGCCCCTGCTCGACGCCGTCGAGCAGGCGTTGTCGGCGCAACTCGCCGCGCTGCCGCGCAGCGACATCGCCGCGGCCTCGCTGCGGCACGCGCGCGCGATCCTGGTGCGGGACATGGAAGCAGCCCTCACCGTCAGCAATGTCTACGCGCCTGAGCACCTCCTGTTGCACCTCGCCGATGCGCGCTCCTGGCTGCCACGCGTGGTCAACGCCGGCTCGGTCTTCGTGGGCGTCTGGACTCCCGAATCGCTGGGTGACTACGCCAGTGGCACCAACCACGTGCTGCCGACCGATGGCTGGGCGCGCAGCGTGAGCGGATTGTCGGTGGCGGGATTCCAGCGCCAGATGACCGTGCAGACCGCGTCGGCCGAAGGGATCAAGGCGCTCGCGCCTTGCGTTGTCGCACTGGCGCGCGCCGAAGGCCTGGTCGCGCACGCGCGTGCGGTCGAAGTCCGACTCGAGTCCCTGCGGCGGGGCGCGCCATGAGCGTGCTCGACCTGGTGCGTCCCGAACTCCGCGGCATGAGCGGTTACTCCTCCGCGCGCATGGAAGCCGGCACGGGCGGCGTGCTGCTCAACGCCAACGAGTCGCCGTGGCCGCACGATCCGGAACAGCCGTTGCACCGTTATCCCGATCCGCAGCCGGCGGCGCTCAAGGAGCGCCTGGCAGCACTGTATGGAGTCGATCCGTCGCAACTGCTGGTCGGGCGGGGCAGCGACGAAGCCATCGACCTGCTGGTTCGCGCGTTCTGCCGCGGGGGACGCGACGCGATCCTGATCCAGTCGCCGACTTTCGGCATGTACGCCGTGGCGGCCGCCGTGCAGGACGCCGCCGTCGTCGATGTGCCGCTATGCCTCGATCGCGCGGAGCCATTCGACGTGGAGGCGGTGTTGCGTGCCACCACGCCGGTGACGCGCATCGTGTTCGTGTGTGCGCCGAACAATCCCACTGGCGGGTTGGTGGCGCGCGCGGACATTCTGCGCCTCGCCGCGGCACTCGCGGACCGTGCGCTGGTGGTCGTGGACGAGGCCTATATCGAGTTTGCCGATGCGCCCGGGGTCTCCGCGGACGTCGCTGCCACGCCCAACCTCGCCGTGTTGCGTACGCTGTCGAAGGCGCACGCGCTGGCCGGCGCGCGCATTGGCTGCCTGATCGCCGCGCCCGGGATCGTCGCCACGCTGCGTCGCATCATGGCTCCCTATCCGTTGCCGACGCCCTGCATCGAGGCTGCGCTCGCCGCCATGGCGCCGGCCGCGCTGGCAGCGACGCGGCGGCGCGTCGCGCTCGTCACGCGCGAGCGCGAGCGCGTCGCGGCGGCGCTCGGCGCTTGTGACTTTGTGCGCGAAGTGCTGCCCTCGCAGGCCAATTTCCTCTGCGTGCGGTTTTTCGATGCCGAGTCGGAGGCGCGCCGCTTGCGTGAAGCGGGACTGATCGTGCGCGACGTGCGCCGTCATCCGGCATTGAGCGACGCGCTACGCATCGGCATCGGTGCGCCGGAAGAGAATGATCGCGTGCTCGCCGTGCTCGATGCCCGGCGTGCGCCGCGCGAGGCCGCCGCATGAGCGGCAAGCGCATCCTGTTCGTCGACCGCGACGGCACATTGATCGTGGAACCCGCAGACCAGCAGGTTGACCGGCTCGACAAGCTTGCGCTGATGCCGGACGTCATCCCGTCGCTGTTGCGGATCATCGGCGCGGGCTACGAGCTGGTGATGGTCACCAACCAGGACGGGCTCGGCAGTGCGTCGTACCCGCAGGAGGATTTCGACATCCCGCAGCAGCAGCTTCTCGCGCTGCTCGACTCGCAGGGCATCCGCTTTCGCGAGGTCCTCATCGACGCCCATTTCCCCGACGATCCGGCGGGCGCGGCCACGCGCAAGCCCGCCATCGGCCTGGCCCTCCACTACCTGCGCGACCGCGCGGTCGATCTCGAACGCAGTGCAATGGTGGGTGATCGCGCCAGCGACATGGAATTCGCGGCCAATCTCGGCGTCACCGGATTTCGAATCGGCGATCGCCTGGCTTGGACGGACATCGCCCACGCGCTGTGCGATGCGCCGCGCGTGTCCGCAATCGAGCGCACCACCGCGGAAACCCGCGTGCGCGTCCGCGTCGATCTCGATCGCCCGACGACGGCCGTCGTCGCCACTGGGCTCGGCTTCTTCGATCACATGCTCGAACAGCTCGGCAAGCACGGCGGGTTCGGGCTGGCGCTGACCTGCAACGGCGACCTCGAGATCGACGAACACCACACCGTCGAGGACTGCGCGCTCGCACTCGGGCAGGCGCTGCGCGAGGCGATCGGCGACAAGCGCGGCATCGGCCGCTTTGCCCATGCGGACGCGCAGACGGAACCCGAACCATACGCGGTGCAGGTTTCGCCACAGGCCGTCCTCGCACTGCCGATGGACGACGCGCTCGCCTCGGCAGCCCTCGACTGGTCGGGTCGCGGCTACTTCGTGTTCGACGGCGCCTTCGCTCGCGAGCAGGTCGGCGACCTGCCGACCGAACTGGTGCCGCACTTCTTCCGCTCGCTGTGCGACGCGGCCGGACTCAACCTGCACTTGCGCGTGCGCGGCGACAACACGCATCACCAGGTCGAAGCCTGTTTCAAGATCGTCGGCCGCGCGCTGCGCAGTGCCTCGAAACGCGACGGCCGCGAGCTGCCGT
>JBKJSW010000149.1:0-16700 GCA_046595765.1 Ahniellaceae bacterium | reverse complement strand
TGTCCGTGCTGCGACTCGTGCGTATCTCCATCGGCACCATCGTCCTCGGCACTCTCGCCAAGGGTGCGTGGCGACACCTTGACGCTACAGAGGTTGACGCGCTGCGTACGTAGATCGGGGTTGCACTGCCGCCGGCGAACGAAACAAACACCCATGGTCAAGCGCGACCGTGCGTCAGCAGGCGGTGCGGCGCCCGGATCCGCACGGTGGCAGCCTGCCGTGCGGTCCCGCCAAGACCTGCAGCTTCAGCCGCGTTGGCCCACCACCATGGCCATCACGACGGCAACCACCGCGGCGACGGCGAGCAGCGCGACCGCGTAACGCAGGACAGGACGCCCGGACTTGGCGGCAACCCGCGCCGTTGCGAGGTGCTGCTCGAGCAAGGCGACGTCACTGCGCGGGTCGAAGACGCGACCGAGTTGTTCGGACCAGACGAGCAGGCTGCAGCGCGAGGCGATGCGATCCAGCGCGTCAAGCGTTTCGAGCAAGAGTGTTCGCTCGCGCGCGAGGTCGAGCCCGGGATCGTCGACCTCCACGTGGACAGACTGGGCCAGCACTTCGTAATCGACGCCAGGATCGGTCTCGGTGGAAAGGCACAGCGCATCGCCGCCCTCGTGCACCTCGGCCTTCACGCGGCGATCCCCATTGATGATTTCGCGTGCGATGCCGGCGCGCGCCTCGGCGTTCCATTGAGTGGTGACATCGAGTTCGTCGGCGTCGTCCGCATTCCAGAGCGCAAGCGCGTGCGCATCGGGGTCTCCCCACGGTGGCGCTCGAAACAACATGAAGACTGGCATGGCAAATTGTCCGTGGTGATGCCTGCGACGATGCCTCCCCGGGTCAGGCAGGCGTCACGAATCGGGTCCGAAGGCGCAGCGCCCGCCGCCAGTGTAGACCTGGCTGTGGGAAATGATGCGGCGACGCTGGCGCTGCATTATTTCGCCAGCACTCCCCGGGCGACGCGCTCCGTCACCCACGGGGCGGTCGGCCGTAACCTGCCGAACCGCCCGCCGGCGATCATCCCCCGTGCGACCGGCTGCAGTAGTCTTGGGTGGTCAGGGGAGGACCGCGATGGGATTGATAGGCGAGCTCAAGCGTCGCAATGTGCTGCGGGTTGCTGCGGCCTATCTTGTGCTGTCATGGCTGCTGGTGCAGGTCGGCTCCGTGCTGCTGCCTGCGTTCGAGGCACCGGCGTGGGTGTTGCGGGTCATGGTGCTTGTGCTGGCCTGCGGCTTCGTCGCCACGCTCGTCTTCAGTTGGGTTTATGAGCTGACTCCCGCGGGGCTCAAGCGCGAAAGCGAGATCGACCGTAGCGAGTCGATCACCAACCAGACCGCGCGCAAGCTCGACATCGCCGTCATCGTGCTGCTGATCGCGGCAATCGGAATTGCGGTGCTGATGCGTCGCGGCGCGCTGGATCGCACTGAGGGCCCGCTACCCGCCACTGCCACGACCCAAGCGAAGCCTGCTGCTGTGGTCGACAAGCGGCCTTCGGTGGCAGTGCTGCCCTTCGTCAACATGTCAGCGCTTGCGGAAAACGAGTACTTTGCCGACGGTCTGAGCGAGACGCTGCTCAACATGCTGGCGCAGGTCTCCGGGCTCAAGGTCGCGGCGCGCACGTCCGCGTTCGCATTCAAGGGTACCAAGACCGACATTCGCGAGATCGCACGGACCCTGGATGTGCGTACGGTGCTCGAAGGGTCGGTCCAGCGAGCGGGTGCCAAGGTGCGGATCACCGCACAGCTCATCGACGCGCGCGATGGCAGTCATCTGTGGTCGCAGAGTTACGACCGCACGCTGGACGACATCTTTGTTATCCAGGACGAAATCGCCACTGCCGTCGCGGCAGAACTGACCCGTTCGCTGATGGGATCCGTCAAGGTGCCGTCGCCCGAGTTTGCGTCGATCGCCACGCAGGATGCCGCCGCCTACGACCTTTATTTGCGTGGACTGGAGCAGCGCAACCTCCGCAGTTACGGATCGTTGCCCCAGGCCGAGCGCCTGTTCAAGGAGGCCCTCGCGCAGGATCGTGATTTCAGCGACGCGCGCATTGCACTTGCACGTACCTATTTCGAAATGGCCGACACCGGCCTGCTCGACGGATCGGAGGCCGCCGAGCGCGGTCGGCCGCTGCTCGCTCCCTTGCTCGCAGGCGCGAAGCCCGATCCCTTGGCCCAGGCTTACGACGCGATCCTGCAGATGCGCGACCCGACGTTTGCAGTGCGCGCGGATGTCCTGCGAAGCGCGCGCGACACGATCCTGCGGGTGCTGAAGCAGACACCCAACTCCGTCGAGCTTCATGAACTCGCTGCGCTGGCGCTTCGGCGCGAGGCAGGCGCAGCGAAAGCACAGGCGCTGGAAATCATCGAACGCGGTTTGAGCCTCGATCCGCTGTCGCCCTCGTTGTTGATCGCCAAAGGGCGCCAGCTGCGCGGCATGGAACGTTACGACGAAGCCCTGGAGGCTTATGCGCGAGTGCGGGAACTGGCCCCGGCCAGCCCCAGTGGGTACAACGGAGCGGCCCTCATCTATGGCGAGCGTGGGCCATACGTCGAGGCAGTCAGGTGGTACGCCAGGACGGCGGCGATCGACCGCGAGGACCACGAATTGCCGGCCGCGGCCGCGCAATACCTGTTGACGATGGGACTCGCGACCGAGGCGCGACCGTGGGTCGAGCGCGCGGAGCTCTTGAACGCATCGGGATCGGACACGCGTCGCGTGGCCATGCAGTACGCCGACCAGGCTGGCAACCCCGGGCGCGCGATGGCGCTCTCCGCGGAAGTGATACGCGAGCGTCGGGACAACCGCCGCTTCAACTACGGTACCGCGCTCTCGACCTATGCCACGTTGATGCTCGAAGCTGGCAAACTCGATGAAGCCATGACGCTGCTCCAGGGCGTGTCCCACGGCACTTTCGAAACACCACCCAAGGCGCCGACGAACGAGTTTGACCTGCTGATCCTGGGTACGGTGACCGAATTTCTCGCCCCGACGTGGAGCGCGGAAGAACGCGCCACACGGAGCGAATACCTGGTCTCCATGGTGAAGGCGCTGTTCCCTGAATTTGATTCAGAGGGCGATGTTGGCGGCGCGGTGATGCAGGCATTGAATGGCAATAATGCGCGGGCCGTGGAGCTGCTCGGGGTGGAGTTGTCCGACCCGGGCGAGCTCCCCTGGGATTGGCGCATCAGCATGCGCAGTCCCGCGCTTGCACAGGTCGTGAAGGACCCAAAGATCGTGGCAGCAGTCGCGAAACTCGAAGCCGATTTCGCGCAGCAGGCGGTCCGCTACCGCGAGCTGGTGGCCGCGGGAGAAATCGTGGTGCCGTGAGTTTCCTCGCCGCGATCCACGTTGGGAGGGAAGGCGTGATGCATTTCCAGCAGGTCGTGATCGTGGTACTAGGCTTCACCTCGCGGGCGGAATTGGCGACGCCACTCGTGGACCCTCAAGGGATCAAGAGGATCTTGCCGAGCGCGCGGCGGCTTTCGAGATGGCGGTGGGCGGCGGCGCCATCGGCCAGGGCGAAGCGCGAATCGATGTGGACGTTGAGCGATCCATCGCGTACGCGAGCGAAGAGTTCGGCAGCGCGCCCGCGGCGATCCTGCGCGGTGAGCAGCACGTTCCACAAATCGCCACCGGTGAGCGTCTTCGAGCCGTCCATGAGCACGCTCGGCACGATCGGCTTCGGCACTCCGCCCGCCATGCCATAGAACACGACGCGGCCGCCGATGCGCACCGCGTTCAACGAATCGTCCAGCGTCGTGCCCACCGAATCGAACACGACGTCGACGCCCCCCGGTGCGAAGGCGTGGGCCGCGGCTATCCAGTCTTCCGCATACGTCGCACAGGCGTGCGCGCCGGCGGTCCTGGCGACTGCGCACTTGTCCGTCGACGATGCCACGGCCAGCACGCGCGCACCTGCTGCCGCGCTCAGCTGCACCAGTAGTTGGCCGACGCCACCGGCCGCCGCATGGATCAGCACGCTCTCGCCGGCGCGAAGTGGATGGCTGTCACGGATGAGGTACTGCGCAGTCAGGCCCTGGAGCAGCAGCGCCGCCGCAGTCTCGAACGAAATATCGCCAGGCAGCGGGATCAATCGGTCGATCGGGACCGCGACACGCTCAGCATTCGCGAGCGGAACGTCGGTGAACGCCACGCGATCACCGACGCAGACGCCGCAGTCCACCGGGGCCTGTTCGACGACGCCCGCGGCTTCGTAGCCCGCGATGAAGGGCGGCTCGCCCACCAGGTGATAGCGGCCCTGGCGCCGGTACACGTCGGCAAAGTTGAGACCGATCGCGTGCGTGCGCACCAGCGCCTCATCCGTTCCAGGAACGGGATCGGGCACTGTGGCGAAGCGCAGCACGTCAGGTCCCCCGAAGCCATCGAACACCAGCGCGTGCATGTCAGGAATTCCCTGTTGAGCCGCCGATCACGCCGAGCGCGTGCCCCACCTTGATGAAGGCCGCAACGGCGCGCTCGAGGTCTTCGCGCGAGTGCGCCGCCGACATCTGCGTGCGGATCCGCGCCTGGCCCTGCGGCACGACCGGGAAAAAGAAGCCGATCGCGTAGATGCCCTCGTCGAGCAGGCCGGAAGCGAAGCGTTGGGCGAGCGCGGCATCGTGCAGCATCACCGGGCAGATCGGATGGTCGCCGGGCTTGAGCTCGAAGCCCGCGGCACGCATCCGTTCGCGGAAGAAGTTGGTGTTGTCGGCGAGCTGCGCACGCAGCGCGTCGGCACCTGCGAGCATGTCGAACACCTCGATTCCGGCAGCGACCACTGGCGGCGGCAGCGAGTTGGAGAAGAGATAGGGGCGCGAGCGTTGCCGCAGCATCTCGATGACTTCCGCGCGTGCGGTGGTGAAACCACCGACCGCGCCGCCGAGCGCCTTGCCAAGCGTGCCGGTGACGATATCGATCTGGTCGAGCACCCCGTGCACCTCGGCGGAACCGCGGCCAGTCGCGCCGAGGAACCCCGTCGCGTGGCACTCGTCGATATGCACCAGCGCGTCATAACGCCGTGCCAGCTCCGTGATGCGATCGAGCGGTGCCACGACGCCGTCCATCGAGAACACGCCGTCGGTGGTGATGAGCTTGGTGCGCGCGCCGGCCGCGTCGGCGGCCTTCAGCTGCGCCTCGAGGTCCTGCATGTTCGCGTTGGCGTAACGGAAACGCTGCGCCTTGCACAGCCGCACGCCGTCGATGATGGACGCGTGGTTGAGCGCGTCGGAGATGACCGCGTCGTGCTCGTCGACCAGCGGCTCGAACAGGCCACCGTTGGCGTCGGAGCAGGCGGCGTACAGGATCGCGTCCTCCTGGCCGAAGAATGCCGCGATCTTCGCCTCGAGCTGCTTGTGCAAGTCCTGCGTGCCGCAGATGAAGCGCACCGAGGCCATGCCGAAGCCATGCGTGTCGAGCGCGCGCTTCGCGGCTTCGATCAGGCGCGCGTCGTCGGCGAGCCCGAGGTAGTTGTTGGCGCAGAAGTTCAGGACCTCGCGGCCGTCCTCGAGGCGGATGCGCGCCGACTGCGGTGAGGCGATCACGCGTTCGCGCTTGAACAAGCCCTGCGATTCGATCTGCGCGAGGGTGTCGCGATAGCGGGCAAAGGCAGCAGTCATGGCAGGATCCGGCAGGGTAGGTGGGCGTTACAGCCAGCGCACGATGAGCAGCAGCACCAGCGCGATCGAAGCGTACTTCACCGCGCGGAACAGGCCGCGATGGCGACCTTTAAGTCGCCGCGCAACTGCGTCGATTCTGCGCCCGACCGGTTGCAGCGCGCTTCCGTACAGGCGGTTCAACGCGCCGACCGGATCACCCGGTGCGTTGCCGCTGGCGCCTGCGGAGACGATGACCCGGCTGATCAACCGGTTGAGCCAGCGCATGGGCGCGAAGTGCAGCGGCCGCTCCACATCGCAGAACAGGATGATCCGTTCGACGTCGGAGGTGTTGCGCGCGTGGTGGATAAAGGTCTCGTCGAACATCACGTCTTCGCCATCGCGCCAGAAGTAGTTCTCGCCGTCGACGGTGATCGAACAATCGGGCGAATTGGGCGTCACCAGACCGAGGTGGTAGCGCAAGGATCCGGCGAACGGATCGCGGTGGGGATTGAGGTATGCACCGGGCGGCAGGATCGCGAACATGGCGCCGCGGACCGATGGAATGCCGCGCAGGAGTTCCACCGTGCGCGGGCACAGGCGCTGCGCGGACGGCACCGCCGTGCCGTACCAGCTCAGGTAGAACCGACGCCAGCCGGTTTTGAAGAAGGAATTGAAGCCAAGATCGAACTGGGCGGCGAGGCGCTTATCGACGGTGTTCGGTGCGTTGAGCGCGATCGCCTCGTCGCGGATGACCCGCCACTCGTCGCGCAGGGTATCCAGCTCGGGAAACCGTGAGCGATCGATCCAGGCGCGTGCGGGGACCTTGGAAAAAGCATACGCGAGGACGTTGAAAGGGCCGAGCAGGGTCGAATGGTTGAACAGCTGCCGCAGGAAGCGGAAACGTTCGCGCCCGCGCAAATGCACCACCAGCGCCGAACCCGCCAGCGCCGCGGCCACCACCCACTTGATCCACCATAGTTCCACGAGACACGCGACCCGCGCCGACGATGACCGCGCGAATTATGGCAGCCGCGGCCGGCTTGTACCCCGCCGTGCGCGCCAGGTCCGGAGCGGGTCAGAACTCGAGACTGCCGCCGATGCTCACCGTGTAGCCGGAAAGGTAGTCGTGTCCGAGCAGTGACTCGACATCGAAATACAGCGCACGGCCGCCACCGAACAGCCACGCCACCCCCGCGCCAACTTCGAAGAAGTTGCGGTCCGGCTCCGGCGTCTGGAAGCTGATCGGCGTGGCGGCCGCATCGTCACGCAGGCGGATGGACACGAGCCGACCGTCGTTCTCGAACTCGTGCCGCCAGTAGACGCGGGCGTATGGCGTGACCACGCCGCTGGCCGTCGACACCACCAGATCGCCGGACAACCCGAACTTGGATTGGGTCGAGCGAATTTTGCGCGCCGGCAATCGCACCGCGAAGCCGCCACCACCCGTTTCCTGGAAGGAATCGAACTCCGTGTTCTCGTAATCGAATCCGGCGTCGATCCGGAGGTTGCGTTCGCCGGTGAACAGTGCGCGTTCGACACCTATCGCAGCCGACGTGCGATCGCCTTGCGTGGACCCGCGAGCGCTCCCCTGGACGCGCACGTCGCTGTTGCCCGGAATACCGGGGAACACCAGGACGAAGTCGATCTCGCGGCGCGTGTCGAGATCCACTTGTCCAAGGCCAGCCGATGCATACACGGACCAGGATTCGCGCGGCCACCATGCGCCATGCGCGATGAGGCTGACGGCGCGCTGTTCCTGCGCCCCGGCGGCGTTGGCGAAGTCGGTGTCTTCCCGGTCGTAGGTCAGGGCGATACCAAGCAACGAGCGATCCGTCACCCGGCGGGCGACTCCCACCAGTGCGTTGGTGCGGTCGTTATCGAAGCCGGCTTCGCCTTCGCTCGCATCGCGATCGAGCTTGCCGACCCCTGCACTGGCCTGCAGGGTCCATGCGTCGAAGTCGGCATGCGCCTCCAGCGTCGCTTCCGAATCATCGGCGCGCAGGCTGATCCCGGCGGGCAGGGCGTCGCTTGCAAAGGTGTACTCGTCGCGATTGCGATCGCCGCGTCGCGAGCGCAGCCCACGGGACCGCGCGCGTCCGCCCAGCGCTGCGATCCGGCCTTGCGCCGGCACCAGGTTGAGGCGGTTGCCTGCGGCTGCTGCGAGTGCACGCGCGCCGGATCCCGGTCCGCCGCCGTTGATCTGGAGGCAACGCGCGGCCAGTTCGCTGCCGGCCGTGGCGCCCCTGCACGCGGCCTGGAAAGCATCGTTGAACCCACCGGCCGGCGTCTGCGCGGCTGCTGGAGCGGAGATCGCGATCATCCCCAACACCCATCCGAGCACGGTGTAACCCGTTCCTGCCTGCATGCGACGATCCCCCCGGTCCGTTCGATTGCGGACGAGCTTACTCCCGGCGGCGTCGGATGGCACCGCAGTGCGTGCGGATTCAGTAGCCCGCGAGAGCGCCGCTGGCATAGGGTGGTGCACCGGCGTATGGAACGTCGAGCACGATGCTCCAGCCACGCTGGGTAAGCTCGCGCATTGCCGTCGGGCTTGCCTTGCCGGAGACGAGCAGGGTCTTGCGCACCTTGCGGAACGCCTGCTGGTCGAAATAGCCGCGCGTGGCGGAAGTCCACATCAGGTAGTCGACGGGTAACGGCAACACCCATTCGCTGTCAGAAGTCTCGAGCATGAGTCCGGTGCCGACCAGGCGGATCTTGCGATTGCCACCGGAATTCGCGTGGAAATGCTGCATGAGTCGCAGCGCGTTGACGATGTAGCGCGTCTCGACCTCGCTTTCGAGCGCCGCGGCGAGCCGCAGCACTTCGCTGCATCCTTGCGCTGGGCGGAGTTGCTCGAGCGCGTCGACGAGCGCGGTCTGCTGGGTAGGAGAATAGCGACCTCGATTGACCAGTCGCCGCGCCGGCATGCCACCGCAGCCGATGCTTTCGAGCCGCTGGTAGTTGAGTCGGCCGAGCTTCACCGGTTCGAGTTCCCACACGACCTCGTTCAACTTGCGCGTGATCGACAACGCTTCGGACGCGCCCGCAGTGAGGGAGTCGAGTGCGAAGCCCACCGTCTTGTCGCCCGCGAATGCCGACCAGGCAAGTCGATCGAGCCGCGATTTGATGAGTGGATTGCTGGAGTAGGGGTCGATGCCGAGGCGCTTCGCCCAGTATCGCCGCGCGTCGTCGTAACCGATGTAGTTGAGCGCAATCTTGCGTGCGCGCCTTTGCGTGCGCTGCTGGCCGGTTTCCAGGTCGTCGCGTTGCACGCGGGCGCCGGGACGCACCGCGTCGGCGAACCGTTCGTCCTCGTCGCCGGCAGTGTGGCGCACTTCGTCGCTGAGCTCGACTGCATCATCGATACCGTCGCCGAGCTTGCGTTGGAAAAAACGCACTACGCCCTGCGGAATGCCGGTCACGGTATCCACGGGATGCAACAACACATGCCCTACGCTGCGCAGCGTGCGCATCGATTGGGCACCGATCGCGCGCAGGTAGATGCCAGCGGAACTGATGCGCTGCAGCTCATCCAGCACCAGCAGTTCCTGCACGCGGACCTCGAGCATCTCCACGCCTTCGGCTTTGATTGGGCCGTAGGGCGTGCGCAGCGTGAACACGGCGAGGTGGCCGCGCACCACGGCTTCGGGCGCGAGTGTATGCAGCGGACTGGACAGTAGCGATGCTTCGACCAACCGCGCCGACGCGATGCGCGTGCCCAAAGGCTTCGCACGCTCGGGCGCCGTACCGGGCCCGGCGCTCTCTGATTGTGCGCTTGCGTCTGATTGTGCGCTTGCGGGCGACGCGCCGGCCAGGAGTGCGAGCAATGCCGTCAGCATCAGGAGCGCACCCGCGTTCGCCAGGTGCCAACCCCGACGCCGCCGCGCCCCGCCCCGCCCCGCGGCGGATTCCGTCAATGCCAGCTGCATACCACCTTGCCGCAACGGCCCGAGTCCATGAGCTGGAATCCAGTCTCGAAATCGTCGATGGCGATCTGGTGGGTCAGTACTTTCTGCAGCGGGAAGCCGGTGAGCACCATCTGCGTCATCTTGAACCAGGTCTCGTACATGCGCCGGCCATACATGCCGTGCAGCGTGAGGCCCTTGAAGATCACACGGTCCCAGTCGATACCCGCGCCCTTCGGCAGGATGCCGAGCAGCGCGATCTTGCCGCCGTGGTACATGCAGTCGAGCATGTCGTCGAACGCGCGCGGATTGCCGCTCATCTCAAGGGCGACATCGAAGCCTTCCATGTGCAGGTCTGCCATCACGTCCTTGAGCGACTGCTGGGAGACGTTGACCACGCGCGTCGCGCCCATGTCGGCGGCGAGCTTGAGCCGGTAGTCGTTGACGTCGGTGACGACGACGTTGCGCGCGCCGATCCACTTGCAGATGCCCGCGGCGATCACGCCGATCGGGCCCGCGCCGGTGATCAGCACGTCCTCGCCCACCACGTCGAATTCGAGCGCGCAGTGCGCCGCGTTGCCGTAGGGATCGAAGAACGCGGCGACCTCGCTCGGAATCTGGTCCGGGATCGGCCACAGGTTGGTCGCCGGCATAGCGATGTATTCGGCGAATGCGCCGTTGCGGTTGACGCCGATGCCGACGGTGTAGGGGCAGAGGTGCTGCCGGCCGCCGCGGCAGTTGCGGCAATGGCCGCAGACAATGTGACCTTCGGCCGACACGCGCTGGCCGATGCGGTAGCCCTGGACCGAACTGCCGACCTCGACGATGCGGCCGACGAACTCGTGCCCGATCACGAGCCCGGGCTTGATCGTGCGCTGGCTCCATTCGTCCCAGCGGTAGATGTGCAGGTCGGTACCGCAGATCGCGGTCTTCTCGAGCTTGATCAACACGTCGTTCGGTCCGCACTCGGGCACCGGGACCTGCTCCATCCAGATGCCGGGCGCGGCTTCGCGCTTGACCAGGGCTTTCATCATGCGGCTCATCGCGTGCTCCAGATTGCGCGCGGCGATTATAGGGCGCCTGTACTGTCCGCCCCGACACCCGTTCATGCGCGCGACATGAGCAGCGCCTCGACGTCCAGCATTTGCAGTGGCTCGCGCAATCGGCTACCAAGTACGGCTGTCTCCAAGAGTGTCGACCATGCGCATTGCCCAGGTACTTTTCGCCGCCATCGCGGTCGCCATTGCAGCGGACGCGTACGCGGTCGAGGGGATGTGGGTTCCGCAGCAACTGCCTGAAATCGCGGGAGCGCTGGGCCGGGCCGGGCTGGAACTCGATCCGAAGCAACTGGCGGACCTGACCGGTGACCCCATGGGCGCCGTGGTGTCGATCAGCGGCTGCACCGCGAGCTTCGTTTCGCCGCAGGGCCTCGTCGCAACCAACCACCACTGTGCCTATGGCGCGATCCAGTTGAACTCGACTCCTACCCGCAACCTCATGGTTGACGGGTTCAACGCGGCGCGGCCGGTCGACGAAGTCTCGGCCGGGCCCAGTGCGCGCGTGCTGGTGATGGATGCGATCAACGACGTCACGCCCGCCATCCAGGGCGTGCAGGACGACGGCATGGGCGGGCTCGCCCGCTTTCGTGCAGTCGAGTCCGAACAGAGGCGGCTCGTGTCCGAATGCGAAACGGCTCCCGGCACCCGCTGCACGATTTACGCGTTCTTCGGCGGCGCCCAGTACCGCCTGTTCCGCATGATCGAGATCAAGGACGTGCGGCTCGCGTACGCGCCGCCACAGTCCATCGGCAATTACGGTGGAGAAGTAGACAACTGGATGTGGCCACGCCATACCGGCGATTTCTCCTTCTACCGGGCGTATATCGGACCCGATGGCAAACCGGCGCCGTTCGCGAAGGAGAACGTGCCGTTCCGCCCGAAGCGCTGGCTGCGTTTCGCGGACCAGCCCCTCGAGCCGGGCGACTTCGTGATGGTGGCGGGCTATCCGGGCCGCACATCGAGGTACACCTTGGCATCGGAGTTCGACGACACCGAGTCGTGGACCTATCCGACCATCGCAGGACACTACCAGCGCCTCATCGCAATGACGGAAGCGGCGGGGAAGTCCGACGCGGACATTCAGGTCAAGTACGCCTCGCGCGTGCGCGGCTGGGAAAACACGATGAAAAACTACAAGGGCCAGCTCGAGGGCTTCACCCGTATCGGCGCTGCGGACCGCAAGCGCGTCGAGGAAACCGCGGTGCTTGCGCACTTGAGGGCGGCTGGCAAGGACGGCGCGGCTGCGATCGCCGCGCACGTCGAGCTCCTGCGGCTCGCGGATGCGGCCCGCGCGACGCGCGACCGCGACCTCGTGTTGCCGCAGCTGACCGCAAGCGGCGGCCTCGTGGGCACGGCCGTCGCGCTGTATCGCAATGCCCTTGAGCGCGCGAAGCCGGATGCGGATCGCAAGCCCGGGTACCAGCAGCGCGACCAGGAACGCATCGAAGGTGGGCTGCGTGAACTTGATCGCCGCTTCGTGGCAAGGATGGACCGCGACCTCACCGCCTACTGGTTGCGCGAATACCTGAAATTGCCGCAGGCGCAGCGCGTGGCGGCGATCGACGACTGGCTCGGCGGCCATGATGACGCGGCGATCACCCGCGCGCTCGAGCGCAGCTACGCGAGTACCAGGCTGGGTGCGCTCGACGAGCGCCTGGCCCTGCTCAAGGCCGGCGCCGCCGCATTCGAATCGAGCGAAGATCCGTTCGTGATGCTGGCGGTTGCGGTGACGCCCGCATTGCTCGTGATCGAACACGAGGCCGACGCGCGCAACGGCGCTGCGTTGCGCGCGCGCCCGGTCTATGTCGGCGCCATCGCGGAGATGCGCAAGTCGCTCGGCAGCGATGTATATCCGGACGCAAATTCCTCGCTGCGCATCACCTTTGGCAATGTGAAGGGATACGCGCCGCGAGACGGTGTCGCCTACACGCCGTTCACGACGCTCGAGGGCGTCGCCGCGAAAGCGAACGGCATCGAGCCATTCGACGCGCCCCAGGTTCTGCTCAACGCGGTCGCGGCAAGGAAGCACGGCGGACTTGCCGATCCGAAGCTCGGCTCGGTGCCGGTGAACTTCCTCTCCGATCTCGACATCACCGGCGGCAACTCCGGATCACCGGTGCTTGACGCGCGCGGACGTCTCGTTGGCCTGGCGTTCGACGGCAACTGGGAATCGGTGGCATCAAACTGGGTGTTCGATCCCGTGACTACGCGGATGATCGCGGTCGACGGCCGTTACATTCGCTGGATCATGCAGGAGATCTATCCCGCACCGGCGTTGTTGCGCGAAATGGGTCTCCGGTAGGACGCGCGCGGGCGGGATGCCAAGTGGATCACGTGCGCACGGGCAGCAGCACCGAGCGTCCAGCCGTCGTGTTCCTCATGGGGCCGACGGCATCCGGCAAGACCGCGCTTGCGCTCGAGCTTGCCGAGCGATTTGGCGCTGAACTGGTCAGCGTCGATTCGAGCCTGGTGTATCGAGGACTGGACATCGGCAGCGCGAAGCCCGACGCCGCGACCCTGGCGCGTCACCCGCACGCACTGGTCGATATCCGGGATCCGGCACAGACCTACTCGGCGGGCGAATTCGCGGTGGACGCAGCCGTGGCGATCCGCGCGATCCACCAGCGTGGCCGGCTGGCGCTGCTGGTGGGTGGAACCCGCCTGTATTTTCGCGCGCTGGAACGCGGCCTTTCCGCGCTGCCCGGCGCGGATGCCGGGGTCCGTGATCGCCTCGCAGTCGAAGCGGCCGCGAGCGGCTGGTCAAGCTTGCACGCGCGCCTGCGGGAACTCGATCCCGTTGCGGCAGGGCGCATCCACACCAACGATCCGCAACGCATCGGTCGTGCGCTCGAAGTGATCACGCTCACCGGCCGACGACTGAGCGAGTTGCAGGAGGCGCCGTTCCGGAGCCAACGCGACTGGCGCATCCTGAAGCTCGCGATCGCCCCGCCGCAGCGCGCCGAGTTTCACGCGCGAATCGCTTCCAGGCTCGACGGGATGTGGGAAGCCGGCTTCCTCGAGGAAGTTCGCGGGCTCGCTGCTCGCGAAGGCTTCAATGCAGTCTGTCCCTCGATGCGTGCGGTCGGATATCGGCAGGCGCTTCAACACCTGCGCGGCGACTACGATTTCGACGAATGCCGGCGACGTGCCCTGCACGCGAGCCGGCAGCTCGCGAAACGTCAAATGACATGGCTGCGCAGCGAACACGATGCTATTCCGGTCGCGTCGTTAGACAGCGCAGCGGCGACCCGGCGCGTGCTGGAATTCCTCGACTGAGCGCGCACTTCAGAGTGCACGCGTTCGATTGGTTGCAGCACGCCGATCATCCGATCCGCCATCGTCCTTGAGGCAGGCCGCGCGCATGCGACTGCGCGCGGCTCCCGATCGGAACTACTGAAATTCTTCGCCTCCTGCAGCCTCTTCCGCCTCCTCAGCCGGAGCTTCTTCCTCCGCAGCCGGTTCTTCGTAAGCCGGAGCTTCTTCCTCTGCAGCCGGTTCCTCATCCGCCGGAGCTTCTTCCTCCGCAGCCGGTTCCTCGTACGCCGCAGCTTCTTCTTCCGCAGCCGGTTCCTCATCCGCCGGAGCTTCTTCTTCCGCAGCCGGTTCCTCATCCGCCGGAGCTTCCTCCTCCGCAGCCGGCTCCTCCTCGGCAGCTGATTCCTCTTCCGCAGCTGCTTCCTCATCCGCCGGAGCTTCTTCCTGCGCAGCCGCCTCCTCATCCGCCGGAGCTTCCTCCTGCGCAGCCGCCTCCGCATCCGCCGCAGCCTCTTCCTGCTTCGCGGATTCCATTGGCGCCGTTTCCTGCGCGGGTGTGGAAGCTTCGTCGGCCGGCTTGGCGGCATCAGTAGCGGCTTCGGCAGACTCGGCCGGAGTCGCCGCTTCCACGGCCGGCACCTCGGTGGCAGTGGCCACGCCACCGGCAACATCGACCGCATCGGCCGGTTTCGCGAGGGCCGCGTCTGCGGTTTCCTGTGCCTGCACGGCCGATTGAAGTTCGGCAGCCTGAGCGGCCGTCTCCGGCGTGGCGGTTTCCGGCGGCGGAGCGGCTTCCGCAACCATTTCCGTGCCGGTCACCGATACCGGTTTCTCGTCGTTCGCAAGTGTCTCGGTTTCGATCTGGGCGATCGTCGCGGGTGGTGGCACCGCGGCCGCACCCTCCTTGTCGGCGACGGTTTCGGCGACATTGAGCGGCAACGCTGGGGCCACCTCAATCGCGACCGGAGTGGCCTCGGCCAGGACCGCAGCCGCGGCGACGGGCGCCGGGGCGCTGTAGTCGGTCGCTGCAGCGATCGTGGGCAACTGTGCGTCGCTGGAACTCGCAAGGTAGGACGCCTGCTGCGAAGCGCGGTTCGAGCCAACGGGCGGAGGCGGCGCAACGAAAGACTTGCCAAGCGAACCCAGATAGACATCGCGACGATAGTGGTTGTCGTAATGCACGCTACGGTCGTTGTAGAACACGAAGGTGATGTTGTTCACGTAGGACGGCGAGCGGTAGTAGTCGTCGTACGTATCCCACCAGTAATCCTGCGCGACGGGATAGTCGTAATAGCGATAGCGCGGGCTCTCGTAGTACTCGACGAATTGCTGGTAGCGCGGCAACGCGTAATAGCCGTCGTCGGGAGCGTAATACGAGAAGAAATAAGGCAGGTCGCCTTCCCATGACCCGAGCGTGCCGTAGCTGTACACCGCACGGTAACGCGGGTCGCTGATGTAGACGCGGCCGTAACGATCCACCGTGTGGGCCCATCCGGTCACCGGGTCGAGAAACCAGATCTCGCCACGGTAGGCAGCGTAGACCGTGCGCGAATACGGATCCGTCTTCCAGCGCAACGACGGCAGCCAGGCGCGGTCGCGAACCAGATACGAGCCGGGGGGCGGGCGCTCCCAACGGGATCGGTTGAGCGGCGCAGCGATGCGCCGCGGCGCGCGCACGGTGGCATAGCCTGACTGGGCGGGACTCGTGGCCAAGGCCCGAGTCGTCTCGAACAAGGCGCTTGTGCCGACGGCTGTGGCGGTCGAAGCCGCGGCGCCGAGGCCGAAAGTGGCGAGCGCAACGAGGATCGAAGAACGCAGGGACATGACAATTCGCTCCGGTAAGCAGCGCGGCTGCGCTGTGGTGGCAGGTTAGCCGCTGTGCACACTCTGTCTAGAAGATGTGAAATTGCGGTTCAGCGGGTCGTTAGCGAACCGGTACCCGGGCGGACGGACCTGACGGCTTGAAAACACCCCCGGCA
The DNA here is from genome assembly GCA_046595765.1 of Ahniellaceae bacterium. Taxonomy (GTDB): domain Bacteria; phylum Pseudomonadota; class Gammaproteobacteria; order Xanthomonadales; family Ahniellaceae; genus JBBQNY01. The sequence continues at coordinate 906 of JBKJSW010000149.1, read as the reverse complement.
GCGCAATCTAGGCTGCGTCCGGCGGCAAGTTCCCGCTGTTAGGATGACTCCACACGCCGGCGTCACGCATGGAAGCGTTGCTGCGGTCGCACCCGACCGTGGCACGCCACCCGCCACAACACGGAGCCCCATCATGTCCAAAGGTCAGTCGTTACAGGACCCTTTCCTCAATGCGCTCCGTCGCGATCGCATTCCGGTTTCGATCTATCTGGTCAATGGCATCAAGTTGCAGGGATCTGTCGAAAGCTTCGACCAGTTCGTCGTGCTCCTGCGCAACACCGTCAGCCAGATGGTCTATAAGCACGCGATTTCCACCATCGTGCCTTCGCGCAACGTGCGCCTGGGTACCGAAGGTCCACACGGCCCCATCGGCGGCAGCGAAGCGGAGAGCTGAGTGGCCTGCAACCGACAAATTGAAAAGAGCGCGCTGGATCTCGCGACGCGGCGCCTGATCTTGAATCGGCCCATGGCCGCGGCCATGCGCCACATTCCGGCGCGGCGCACCGCCTCGCGATTCCGGCGCAATCCTGCTACCTCTTCCGCCGTTGCAGGCCGCTAACCTGTTCGAGCGATCACGCAAGGGCGAGCGCGCACTGCTGGTGCAGCCGACGCGCCCCAATGCCGGTGCAGGGAGCGATGCGGACGAGGCATTGACCGAGTTCGCCGAACTGGCACGGTCCGCCGGCGCGGAAGTGGTGGCCACCCTGCCTGCTCGAATCGACCGGCCGAGTCCGAAGTACTTCATCGGCAGCGGCAAGGCCGAGGAGTTGCGCGACTTGCGGGCCGCCAGCGGCGCCGATCTCATTCTCGTCAACCACGCGCTGAGCCCCGCCCAGGAACGCAATCTGGAGAAGCTCACCGAGTGCCGGGTGGTCGACCGCGCCGGGCTCATCCTCGACATCTTCG